>NZ_JBFUKD010000684.1:0-1901 GCF_056401005.1 Microvirga sp. P4_G7
ATACAATCGTGACCCGCGCGAACGGTTATGACGGACGCGTCCAGGAAGGTGGCTCGAATTTCAGTGGTGGCCAGCGCCAGCGATTGGAAATCGCTCGCGCGCTCGCGCGTCAGCCATCGATCCTCATCCTCGACGAGGCTACGGCCGCGCTCGATACCTACACTGAGGCACAGATCGACGACAATATCCGCCGGCGCGGGATGACCTGCATCATCGTCGCTCATCGCCTCAGCACGATCCGTGACTGCGATGCGATCTTCGTCATCAAGGATGGCGAGGTGGTGGAGAAGGGAACGCATCGCACTTTGATGGCGCAGAACGGTGAATATGCGGAGCTGATCGACGCCGCATGAACATTCTCGACAACATATTGGGAGGCGACGACAAGTTCGAGGCCATCGTCTCGGCCGACTGGGTCGAACCTGCTGCCGGTCTCGCGAAGACGCTCGGTCTCGCGCAAAAGCGGATCGTGGTCGGCGCCAACGACGCCTTCACGCTCGTCGGCGCCGGACGGTGCTGGCTCGTCCTGGCGGGCGCTGTCGATCTCTTCTGGAGCGACGAGACTGGYCGCACCTTCGTGGCCCGCATCGAAGCAGGTGGCATCCTCGATGCCGTCATGACAGCCGATGCCCCGTCCCACCTCCTCGCCGTTCCATCGGAAGATACCGAACTCGCTGAGACGACGCGTCCAGCGCTTTACGCTCTCTATGGCGCCCAACAAGACAACGGCGGCTTTTCCCAGATCTGGAACATCTGGCTTGCAGCGATCAAACCTTGTTTGAAGCCCGACGTGACTTTGCCCGAGGCGGCAGTGGCACAAGGAGAAAAGAAGCCGGACTGGGAGACGAGCCTCGATCGGCTCAACTTAGCTCTGATCGCCAGCGTTTCGAGCCTGCGTGAGAATTGGCTGAAGAGCCGCATGGTTCGGATCAAACGCTCGCAGGCCGTCATCGGGCAGGATTTCGTGAGCCATCTTGGCTCCATGGCCAACATTCTGCGACCTGAGTATCTCGAGCAAAGCAGCGCAGAAGATATCAGTCTCGAAGAGGCCGGACGCATCGTCTTCGCCTCGATGGGCCTTGACCAAGAGCTGGTCGAGACACCACCTGTCGATGGCGTGGCCGAGATCGAAGCGATTCAGATTTTCGCGCAGGATAACAACTTGCAAGTCCGCTCGGTCGAGCTGGATGAGAATTGGTGGCGGCAAGATCATGGACCGCTTCTCGGCTTCAGACAGCCAGGCCGGCGGCCCTGCGCCCTTCTGCCCGCACCTGGCGACGGGTACTGGGTTTCGACCGGGAGCAACCGCACACGGGTAAACGCGGAATTGGCTGCAACCATCGATCAGCAAGCCTACGCATTTGCTCCTCCACTGCCGGAAGGAAAGCTGACCCCGTGGCGTGTCTTCCGGTTTGGTCTCGGCGGCGGCGCACGGGATGTCAGAAACACGATCCTCTGCATGATCATAGCGGGGTTTCTCTCTCTTGTGACACCGGTCGCAATCGGCTGGTTGATGAATCCCATCATCCCAAGCGCCGAGAAGAGCCAAGTCTATGTGATTGCACTGCTACTTCTGGTGACTGGAATCTCCGCCGCCTTGACCAGTATCGTACAGTCACTGGCCATGGTCCGATTGGAAGGACAGATGGTCAATCGAATCCAGGCGAGCGTATGGATTCGAATTTTCAATCTGCCCGCAGCTTTCTTCCGCGACTATACAGCAGGCGACCTTGCTAACCGCGCGGACAGCGTGGACAGCATGCGGCAGATACTCAGCCAGTCGCTAAGTCTTTTCGTCGTCAGCGGCATCAGCGCGATCTTCAGTTTCGGCCTGATGTTCTACTACGACTGGCAAGTCTCGATGATGGTGCTTTTCACATGCATCGTCTTCGGAATCGTCA
>NZ_JBFUKD010000685.1:0-1898 GCF_056401005.1 Microvirga sp. P4_G7
CGCTCCGTGATGTCCTGCGGCGTGCGAATGCCCGCGACCACGTCTTCGCCCTGTGCGTTGATGAGGAACTCACCGTAGAGCTCGCTTTCGCCCRTCGACGGGTTGCGCGTGAACGCAACGCCGGTGGCCGACGTTTCGCCCATATTGCCGAACACCATCGCCTGCACGTTGACCGCCGTGCCCCAGTTCGCCGGAATGTCGTGCAACTCTCGATATTTTTTCGCGCGCGCGTTCATCCATGAGCCGAACACCGCGCCGATGGCGCCCCAGAGCTGCTCCTGCGGATCCTGTGGGAAGGCACGTCCAAGCTCCTTCTCGACGATGGCCTTGTAGCGCGGCAGCAGCGCCTTCCAATCGTCCGCCGTCAGATCCGTATCGAGAGTATAGCCCTTGCGATCCTTGAAGGCGTCGAGCGCCTCCTCGAAATGATGGTGCTCGATGTCGAGCACCACGTTCGAATACATCGTGATGAAACGGCGATAGCTGTCGTACGCGAAACGCTCGTCACCCGCGCCCTTGGCGAGCGCCTCGACGGTGAGATCGTTCAGCCCGAGATTGAGCACGGTATCCATCATGCCCGGCATCGATGCGCGCGCGCCGGATCGAACCGAAACCAGCAGCGGGTTCTCCGCATCGCCGAACGTGCGGCCGGTGAGACGCCCGACGCTCGCCAGCGCCTTCTCGACCTGCGTTTTCAGCTCGGTGGGATAGGTTTCACCATGGTCGTAATAATAGGTGCAGACTTCGGTGGTGATCGTGAATCCGGGCGGAACGGGGAGCCCGAGGTTGGACATCTCGGCGAGATTGGCGCCCTTGCCGCCGAGCAGGTTTTTCATCCCTGCCTCGCCTTCTGCCTTGCCGTCACCGAAAGAATAGACCCATTGCGTCATCGTTTGACCTTTTGGCTATACCCTGCGTCAGCGCAGATGATGGCTTGAAGCATGCCGAACCAAAACGCAACCTGAACGGCCAAGGTTCCGCCGTCGCTGGCGCGTGGAACGCATGACGACAGTCAACCAATCCCGCATATGATACAATGTATCGTAAACGGTTTTTCCTCTCAGAGAGCAGCCGATATCGAGGCCAACTTCTCCCGCGGGAGCGTTTTGGATGACGCTATGACCGGCGAAAGAACTTTCGGGGGCTGCTCTGAAGCAGCCGTGAGAGGTTCCTCGCGCCGGGTCAAGGCGTTTGCGACCCGGTCTTCTCGACGAGGAATACCGGATATAGCGACGCTGAGCCCATCGAAGACCGGTTTATTACGGACACACTCCACACGGCGTGCCGACGCATTTCTCGCGCCGTTTGAGCATGTGCCCAATACGCAAATGGGTCGGAGGCGCTGCCGCCCCGACCCATTTGCAATCATGCCTCGCGGCGAATGTCGATTCGTCAGACGCGATAGCGGCCGTTGCGTTTCACGTAGACCGTGGTGCCCGCCGGAACCCGCTCGTAGAGGTCGACGACATCTTCGTTGAGCATGCGCACGCAACCCGAAGAAACCTGTTCGCCGATGCTCCATGGCTCGTTGGTGCCGTGGATGCGAAACAGGATGTCGCGACCGTCCTGATAGAGATAAAGCGCGCGCGCGCCGAGCGGGTTGTCGAGACCGGCCTCGCGGTAACGCGGCAAATCCGGCTTCAGGCTGACCATCGTCTTGGTGGGCGACCAGGAGGGCCATACGCCTTTGCGTCCGACCGAGGCGACGCCGCGCCAGGAGAAGCCTTGCTTGCCGACGCCGACGCCGTAGCGGATCGCCTTGCCGTCGGGCTGCACGAGATAAAGAAAACGGTCGTCGATATCGACGACGATCGAGCCGGGCTTTTCACCGCCCTTGTATTCGACAGCCTGTCGCGCGAATTTCGCATCCATCTTGTTGCGATCGACCAACGGCACAT
>NZ_JBFUKD010000686.1:0-1898 GCF_056401005.1 Microvirga sp. P4_G7
CTTGCAGGATGCGACGGATCGCTTCCGCGCCGATCATGGCCGTGAACGAATCCTCGCCGTACTCGTCCTGAGCGCGGATGTACTCGTCCTCGGACAGCAGCTGGCGGTCCTTGAGCGGCGACAGGCCGGCATCAACGACGATGTAGGATTCGAAATAGAGAATGCGCTCCAGATCCTTGAGCGTCATGTCGAGCAGCAGACCGATGCGGCTCGGCAGAGACTTAAGGAACCAGATGTGCGCGACGGGCGCCGCGAGCTCGATGTGACCCATGCGGTCGCGCCGGACGCGCGCCAGCGTGACTTCCACGCCGCACTTCTCACAGATGACGCCCTTGTACTTCATGCGCTTGTACTTGCCGCACAAGCACTCGTAGTCCTTGATGGGGCCGAAGATGCGCGCGCAGAACAGACCGTCACGCTCGGGCTTGAACGTACGGTAGTTGATGGTCTCTGGCTTTTTGATCTCGCCGTAAGACCACGACAGGATCTTTTCCGGGCTCGAGATCGAAATCTTGATCTGATCGAAAGTCTGCGGCTGGGCGGCCTGATTGAAGAGATTCATGACCTCTTGAGTCATCGTCGTCTCCTAGCTGGAGGGGCCGAAAAGCGGCTCCCTCACCGGCAAATGAATGATGCCGCGGCCCTGAAAAGGCCGCGGCCCGATCGTCAAACTGTCGCGTCTCGCGCCACTTATTCCGCTGCCTCGGACGGAGGCAGTTGGTCCTGCTCGTTGGCGGCCTGCTTGGAGCTGGTCAGCTCCACGTTGAGGCCGAGCGAGCGCATTTCCTTCACGAGAACGTTGAAGCTCTCCGGAATGCCGGACTCGAAAGTGTCGTCGCCGCGAACGATGGCTTCGTAGACCTTGGTGCGGCCCGCCACGTCGTCCGACTTSACSGTSAGCATTTCCTGSARSGTGTACGCMGCGCCRTAMGCYTCGAGCGCCCACACTTCCATTTCACCGAAGCGCTGRCCGCCGAACTGCGCCTTACCRCCCAGCGGCTGCTGGGTGACGAGGCTGTACGGACCGATCGAACGGGCGTGGATCTTGTCGTCGACGAGGTGGTGGAGCTTCAGCATGTAGATGTAGCCCACGGTGACCTTGCGATCGAACGACTCGCCGGTGCGACCATCGTAAAGCGTGACCTGGCCGGATGGGTCGAGACCCGCCCGCGCAAGCATCGCTTCGATGTCCGCTTCCTTCGCACCGTCGAAGACGGGGGTCGCGAAAGGCACGCCGCGCCGCAGGTTCCTGCCGAGTTCGGCCAGTTCCTCGTCCGATGCCTCGTCGATCTCCGGCTGTTTGCCGTAGATCCCATGAAGTTCGTCGCGCAGGAGCTTGGCCTTGCCCGACTTCATGTAGGCATCCACCGCCAGAGCGACCTGCTTGCCGAGACCGGCAGCAGCCCAACCCAGGTGGGTTTCGAGGATCTGTCCGACGTTCATACGGCTCGGCACGCCGAGCGGATTGAGAACGATGTCGGCATGCGTTCCGTCTTCGAGGAACGGCATGTCTTCGATCGGGACGATCCGCGACACGACACCCTTGTTGCCGTGACGGCCGGCCATCTTGTCGCCGGGCTGGATCTTGCGCTTCACCGCGACGAAGACCTTGACCATCTTCATCACGCCGGGCGGAAGTTCGTCACCGCGCTGCAGCTTCTCGACCTTGTCCAGGAAGCGCTGTTCGAGGCGCTTCTTGGAGTCGTCGTATTGCTTCTGGATCGCTTCGATCTCGGTCATCCGCGCGTCGTCGGCGACGGCGAACTGCCACCACTGCGAACGCGGATACTCGTTGAGCACGTCGCGAGCGATCGTGACGTCCTTCTTCACACCCTTCGGGCCGGCCACGACTTTCTGACCGTCGAGAATTTCCGCCAGACGGGCATAGGTGTTGCGGT
>NZ_JBFUKD010000687.1:0-1886 GCF_056401005.1 Microvirga sp. P4_G7
GTGGCCGGGGAGTTAGAAAACCGCCAACAGACGGTCGCGATGACCTTTAGGCTTTCACCCTGGACATGCGCCATCGCCTCCCCGACCGTAAGGTGAGGGAGACATCGTCACGGCCGATGTCGACCGCTGTTGGAAGAGGTTTCTACGCCCCGAAACCAGGTACGCCCGGTTCTAGCGGATTGGTATCACGCGGGGCGGATGGGGGGCAATGTGGGGTTCCAAGAACGGCCCCTGTCTCGAAAGGCTCGTTGACGCCCTAAGCGAAAAACCCGGTATTGCCGAGCCTGTTCGACTAAACCTGCCTTCGCTATGAGAAAGCATCCTGCTTAGGCAGGACATCGTCGCCTGAAGCAACATTCGCTAGTTGAGATTTTACTGAATCCCTCTTGTTGGGCTTCATCAATATCTTGAGCGCTGCTATTTTCTGCTCTAGCTCCGACAGACCTTCGTAATCAAGGATTGCCTCTACATGAACGAGTCCACCTCGGATGTTTAGGGCAATCTCGTTGGGCTCAAGTGCTGCGGTCGGCGGCATTTGCAGTGCTGGTGGTGCAGAAGGGCGCGCGATTACCGGATGCTGCGTCTGCATCAAGGGGGGCTCCTCCCGATTACTAATCGGAACCGCTTCTATGTCGTGTTGGTGCGTACCTGAATCTCTTTCGAAAGCGCCTTCGCGCTCCAGGTAGGAACAGGTGTCAAGGTATGCTTTGCTAGCGGGGCCGATCGCGCCTTGCGCGAAGTTTGATCGTGTTAGGTAGGAAGTCAGAGTCGATAGAGAAGGCAAGACGTCGCCCGGATATCTGTCGCGAAGTTCCTTGAAAAGATCCGGTTGAAAAGCAGCTTCACGCAGGGCCGCACTCCGCTCGTCCTGGGAATGCGGATGCAAAATGCGCAGGGCTAAATTTGATATCCGAATTTCGCCCTTAGCGGCCTTCTCTGCAAGACCAAAATGCATCAACGCCGAAAGGGCTCGATCTGCTGACCCGGATCCGGCGCTAAATCCGATATGATCAGCCGCAACGTCCCGAGCGACAGGGTGGCTTCTGTCTTTGTCGTGAATTTTTCTTGCAAATTCAACGGCTTCTGGAAGGGACGCACTAGGATATCCTGGGCTTCGAACTCGTGCCATTTTTGGGTTCCTCGCGAACTCGGTGGGAGCGCATCGGAGTTATATCCAGTACCGCGGGAGAAATCCACAAAAACTTGCCGCGCTACTGACGCTAGTGCTTGCGATATAGCGCGAGGCGCGGTACGTAGGATGATGTCGGCCTGAACGAGTACGGCCCCGCTCGGTCTCGAACACCAAGCAGGGCCGTTTTCAGGTGACTGTCCGGGGTGATCAAGGCACACCCGGCAGTCTGGAAGCGGAAGGGGCACTCCCGAAGTCCGTTGGGAGATATAATCCTTTCCACATAGCGGCGCAACGTGCCTCCATATAGGAGCACACAATGGTGTGGGTTAATCCGTACACTCGTCTGCGCTTTGGTCGGCTGGAGCACGTGATCGGGCATTTCCGATCACAGCCCCAGTAGTCCAAGTGGTTAGGTCTTATCCCGCTCGCGAATCGGCGGTTGGACAAGACCGATTCCCTCACTCTTGAGGGATGGTCGTCGCGGGCCTGCAGCCTGCGGCGGCCTTATAAAGCATTCGAGGCTTGCCGCCGATCGGCGGTCGACAGGCGGCGAGGCGAGCGGCGGATGCCCGCAGATTGTTCCCTATTTGTTCTTGACTCCCATCACAACCTGAGCTATAACCTCTCCCGTCCGACCCAATGAGGGGCGCGCTCGCGAGGCGTTGCGGTTGTGGGGTCGGGTACGGTCTCGCGGGTGGGTTTTACGCAAAACCCGTTCGGCGAGAGGCCCAGGCTGTGTGCCTGGCTCGGGGCT
>NZ_JBFUKD010000688.1:0-1886 GCF_056401005.1 Microvirga sp. P4_G7
CAGCTACGCCATGTGGTCGTCGCCGGACGTCACACGCTATATCGGCGGCAACCCGTTCTCGCGCGAAGAAGTGTGGGCACGGCTACTGCGCTACATCGGCCATTGGGCCGTTCTCGGGTTCGGCTATTGGGTGGTCGAAGAGAAGGGCAGCGGCCGTTTCCTCGGCGAAGTCGGCTTTGCAAACTTCATGCGCAGCATCGAGCCGTCCCTGACGGAGATGCCCGAGATCGGCTGGGTTCTCGCGCCCCACGCACATGGCAACGGCTATGCGACCGAAGCTGTCCGCGCCGCGTCGCAATGGGGCGATGCGAATTTTGATGGCAAGCGCACGGCGTGCATCATCGATCCGTCGAACACGCCCTCGCTCCGCGTCGCGGAAAAATGCGGCTATCGAGAATTCGTGCACACGACCTATCGCGACAAGCCGACGGTTCTCTTTACACGCGAACCGGTGCGCTGAGGTCTCTTAGAGGCGAGGAGCGCCGTCGACGACGGCGCGCCAGGTCCGACCGCATTTTACATCGGCGGCATCTTGTCGAATTTCGGCAGGGCCGGATCCATGTGATCCCAAGCGTATCCGCGTATGGCGTACGTCACCATTTGCGGTTTGTATCGGCTCGGATCGTCGAGGCTCGCAGCGCGCACGGTGAACAGATCGGGCATGGCCGCAAACGTCATGTAGACCGGTGACCCACAGGTGGGACAGAACGCACGCGTTTTTACATTGCCGCTGTCGCCGACCATGTCCCAATGCGTCGCGTCGCCTGAGAGTTTCACGCTTTGCCGTGGAAAGGTCAGGTGCGACCCGTGTCCCGTGCCGCTTTCATGCTGGCAATCGCGACACTGGCAATCGTTCGTCACCACCGGCTCACTCGCGATTTCATAACGGATCGCGCCGCAGGCGCATCCGCCGGTATAGGCCTCGCTCATTGCTTCTCTCCTGTCAGCAGACGTCGTTGCTGCGCGTTTCTCAAGTCGCGTCAGACCTGCTCGTCGGCGATGCCGCCGATGTTGTGCAGGACCTTCTTCCAACCGCCGCTCATGCTCTCGAACGCGGAATCGTTCCGCGGTGTTACGAAACCCGAATGGATGAGGCGAAGGCGCGTTCCGCCCTCCACGCGCGACAGGATCCATGTGACGACCGTTTCAAGCCGCGAACCGTATCCGACATTCGCCTCGTGTCCCCCCGTCCACGCATAGACGAGGCGATCGTTCGGCACGACTTCCAGCACCTGGCAGTGAATCGTGCCATCCCACAGGCCGGCAGGCTTCGTCTGGAATGTGAAGCTCTTGCCCTTGACGGCCTCGAACCCCGACGGCGCCATCATCCAGCGCCCGATCAGCTCGCCGGTCGTCAGCGTTCTCCAGATCGTCTCCGGCGCATGCGGGAAGACCTCGTCGACCACGATCTCTTGCGTGTCCAATTTCAATGCGGCGTCGTTCATGGATCGATCTCCTTCAGGAGGGTTCGGAGGTTGGCGAACCGCTCGCGCCAGAAGACGCCGTAGTGGCTCATCCAATCGACGAGTGGCGCGAGCCCTTCCGGTTGAGCGCGATAATAGACGTTGCGGCCCTCGGGGCGTTCGGCGACCAGGCCGGCCCGCTTCAACGACCGCAAGTGTTGGGAGATGGCTCCCTGCGTCACGCCGCTCCCCCGTGTCAGCTCCACCACGGTGATCTCGTCGGACCTGACGACACGCTCGAACACGGCTCGTCTGGTGGGATCCGCGAGGGTGCGCAGGACAGCGTCGATGGTGGCGGTTTCAATCATGATCGATTAATTAGCATTCGCTAATGCATTAGTCAATTCTAATGTATTTTGGGAGGCCAATTAATGTGCCTGTTGTGATCGCCCCGGCGAGACCGACGCGTCCGGGGTGGCGAAT
>NZ_JBFUKD010000689.1:0-1881 GCF_056401005.1 Microvirga sp. P4_G7
GATCTCGGCGATTCCTGGAAGTTCAACCAGCCGGCCTTTGGTATCGTGATGGAGGCGTTGCCGGCGACGATGCTGCTGGCGTTTTCGTCCCTCGCATTCGGCCTGATGGTGGCGATTCCGTTGGGAATCATCGCGGCTTTGCGGCGGGACAGTTGGGTCGACACGGTCGCGACCGGTGTCGCGACGCTCGGCCAGGCCATGCCGGTCTATTGGCTCGGCCTGCTTCTCATCCTCGTCTTCAGCGCACGGCTGCGATGGTTCCCGTCCATGGGCGGCGAAGGATTCATGGCGATGGTCCTGCCGGTGTTGACGCTCGGGCTCAACGCGATGGCGCGCATCACACGGATCACACGCTCGGCCATGCTCGACGTTCTGGGGCAGGATTATGTGAGGACCGTGCGTGCTAAGGGCATGGGCGAAGGCGTCGTGCTGTTCAAGCATGGTTTACGCAATGCCGCGGTTCCTATCGCGGCGCTCGTCGGGTTGCAGCTCGRCAGCCTTCTCGGCGGCGCCGTCATCATCGAGACGGTCTTCTCTTATCCGGGCGTCGGGCGGATCGCCGTCAACGCCGTGTATGCGCGGGACTTCCCGCTGGTGCAGGCGGTGGTCCTGGTGGTGACGGTCACCTTTTCGGTCGTCAACATGTTGGTCGACGTGGTCTGCGCGCTCCTCAACCCGCAGATCCGGCTGGATTAAGGGATATCATGTCGAGCAAGGGCATCATCGGTTTCGTCATTCTGGCCCTCATGGTGGTGTCCGCGCTGTTCGCAGCATGGATCGCTCCGTTCGACCCCAATGCACAGGACATTCTGAATGGCCTCGCGGCTCCGATGACCCATACGGAGGACGGCAACACGTACCTCCTCGGCACGGATCGACTCGGTCAGGACGTTCTCTCCCGCATCATTTACGGTTCGCGCGTCTCACTCATCGTGGCCTTTGGAGCGGTGGGTTCGTCGGCTTTGATCGGAATCGTGCTGGGCTGCATGGCCGGTTTTCTCAATCGCGCGGTCCAGTCGATCGTTTTGGTCGCGACGGATATCGTCTTGTCGATTCCGTTCGTTCTCTTGGCTTTGGCTCTGATCAGTGCGCTGGGGCCCAGCCTCCTCAACGTGATTCTCGCTTTCACGGTCGTGCGGTGGGCGCAATATGCGCGCGTCACTTATGCATTGTCGCTGGAACTTCGTGAGCGCGAATATGTGCTCGCCTGCAAAGCTGGCGGGATTTCGCTGACGCGAACCATCCTCGTTCACGTCCTGCCCAACATGAGCGGCCCCCTGCTGGTGGTGACCACTCTCGAGCTCGCCTACGCGATCTTGATGGAATCGGGACTCTCCTTCCTGGGCTTGGGCGCTCCGCCGGAGGTTCCATCCTGGGGCGGGATGCTGCAGGAGGGAAGAAACGAAATCGATACGGCGTGGTGGCTGACCACGTTGCCGGGCGCGGCGATCATGCTTGCGGCCATCGGATTCAATTTCGTCGGTGACTGGCTGCGCGACAGGCTGGATCCCGGGCTCCAAAGGACAGTGCGATGATCAAGCCGGCACTGCGCATCGAGAACCTATCCGTCGGCCTTCGTCGTCCCGGCGGCAAGGACCTCGCGTTGACCAGCGACACGAGCCTTGTCCTCATGCCCGCTCGCACGACGGCAATCGTCGGAGAGAGCGGATGCGGCAAGTCGATCACGGCCCTGGCGACTCTCAATCTGCTGCGATCGCCTCTGGGCATCGTGGCCGGCAAGATCATCCTCGGTCTGGACAGCGGCGAGGTCGACATCGCCGCGTTGCCGCCGACCGCACAAAGGATGCGCGATCTGCGCGGGCGTCACATCTCGATGATCTTTCAAGATCCGCTGACTGCGCTCGATCCGGTCTATACCAT
>NZ_JBFUKD010000690.1:0-1880 GCF_056401005.1 Microvirga sp. P4_G7
ACGCGTTGATCGCTTCCATCAGGGCGCTCGGCGACGAGGAAAAGCGTCCGCCCCACATGGCGTTGGCGGCTGGTTTTTTAGCTTGGTCGGACACAGGCATCATCCAGGATTGAAACTCGCCGAGCGTTTGCCACAAAAAGAAGGCGAAGGCCAAGGTTTCCGCGCTTTGCCTGACGATTGTGCCCCAAGCGCACAGTTTACCAGTTTAAATCCAGTGACCGGACTCGACAGACCTGATGCGTTTTGTATTCATAAGCCCGCAAACCGGCGCAATCGGCGCTGCGGGGGAACACAAAATGAAAAAACTTCCGAGATTTTTCCTATCGACGGCCTTGGTCGCGACTATGGCGACCTCGTTCACGGCGGTCATGGCGGCGACACCGCCTGATACCTTGGTCCAAGCCTGGCAGAGCGACGACATCATTTCCCTCGATCCTGCTGAAGTCTTCGAGTTCAGCGCGTCGGAAATCATGGGCAACACCTACGAGCGCCTAATCCAATACGACATCAAGGACGTGTCGAAGATCACCGGCCAGGTCGCCGAGTCCTGGACGGTTTCAGCGGACGGCAAGACCTACACCTTCAAGCTGCGCCCCAACAAGAAATTCGCGTCCGGCAGCGCGATCACCGCTGAAGACGTGGTGTATTCGCTCCAGCGCGCCGTAGCGCTCGACAAGTCGCCCGCGTTCATTCTCGGTCAGTTCGGCCTGACGAAGGACAACGTGAAGGACAAGATCAAGCAAACCGGCCCGCTTGAACTCACCGTCGAAGTCGACAAGGCTTACGCTCCGACACTCGTTCTCTATTGCCTCGGCAACTCGGTCGCCTCAATCGTCGAAAAGAAGGTGCTGACCCAGAACGAGAAGGACGGCGATTACGGCTACAACTGGCTGAAGACCCATTACGCCGGTTCGGGCCCGTACATCATGCGCGACTGGAAAGCGAATGAAGTCCTCGTTCTCGAGCGCAACCCCAACTACGAGAAGAAGACCCCGCTCGCGCGCGTCATCTATCGTCACATCAAGGAAACCGCGAGCCAGCGCCTGCTGCTCGAAAAGGGGGACATCGACGTCGCCCGCAGCCTGAACCCGGAAGAATTGGCGGCCGTCGCCAAGAACCCCGACATCAAGCTGCAGAGCGGTCCGAAGGGAACGGTGTATTACCTCGGCCTCAACCAGAAGAACCCGAACCTGGCCAAGCCCGAGGTTCGCCAGGCTCTGAAATATCTGGTCGACTACTCCGCGATCGCCGACACGATCATGAAGAACAAGGGCGACGTTCACCAGAACTTCCTGCCCAAGGGCTTCCTCGGCGCAGAAACCAACAACCCCTACAAGCTCGACGTCGCCAAGGCGAAGGAGCTTCTCGCGAAGGCTGGCCTGAAGGACGGTTTCAGCGTCACCATGGACACCCGTTCGACAGCCGAAATCACCGGCATCGCACAGGCCATGCAATCGACGTTCGCCCAGGCTGGCATCAAGCTCGAAATCATCCCGATGGACAGCAAGCAGGCCCTGACGAAGTATCGCGCCCGTCAGCACGACATCTATATCGGCAACTGGGGCTCCGATTATCAGGATCCGAACTCCAACGCGGATACGTTCGCGGCGAACGACGACAATTCGGACAGCGCAAAGGCCAAGCCGCTGGCATGGCGTAACGCGTGGGATCCGGGAGCACTGACCAAGAAGACCCGCGACGCCGTGATGGAGCGCGATGCCGAGAAGCGCGCGCAGATGTACAAGGACCTTCAGAAGTCGGTTCTCGACGACGGCCCGTTCGTGATCTTCCTGCAGCAGACCGAAGTTGCGGCTGCGCGCAAGAACGTCGACGGTTTCATCCTCGGACCGTCGTTCAGCGACAACGACGTATCACAGGCC
>NZ_JBFUKD010000691.1:0-1880 GCF_056401005.1 Microvirga sp. P4_G7
CAGCAGGCGGACGTCGCTCATGCTTCCAGGACCTTCTTGTCTTCGACTGTCGTGTCGGCCTTGAGGCGGTAGACCAGCGGTATTCCGGTTGCGAGTTCCATCGACGGGATCGTCGAAGCGTCGAGCCTGTCGAGAACCATCACGAGTGCGCGGAGTGAATTGCCATGTGCCGCCACGAGAACGCGCTCGCCTCGCATCACGCGCGGCAGAATCTCGGCCACGTAATAGGGCAAGACTCGCGCAACCGTATCCTTCAGGCTTTCGCCGCCCGGAGGTGGGACGTCATAGGAACGGCGCCACAGATGGACTTGCTCCTCACCCCACTTGGCGCGCGCGTCGTCCTTGTTGAGGCCGGAGAGATCGCCATAATCGCGCTCGTTCAGAGCCTGGTCCTTGATCGTCGTGAGATTGGATTGGCCGATCTCCTCGAGGATCAGTTCGCACGTGCGTTGCGCGCGCGAAAGATCGGACGTGTAGGCGATGTCGAACTGTACGCCGAGCGCCTTCAGGCGGCGGCCGGCGGTGCGCGCCTCTTCGACGCCGAGATCGGTCAGGCCGGGGTCCTTCCAGCCGGTGAACAGGTTCTTGAGGTTCCATTCGCTCTGACCATGACGGGCGAGGACGAGAAGGCGATTCATGAGAGTGACGTCTCCAGTTGGGGTAATCGAGAGTTACAGGTCGTTGAGGCCGAGAACGTCGACCATCGTGTAGTACCCGGGCTTCTTGTCGAAGGCCCACAAGGCCGCCCGCACGGCGCCCCGGGCAAAAATGCTGCGATCTTCGGCGCGATGGGACAGTTCTATGCGTTCGCCGGGACCGGCGAACATTACCGTGTGATCCCCGACGACGGTGCCGCCCCGCAACGCCGCAAAGCCGATCGCGCCGGGTTCGCGCGCGCCGGTATGTCCATCGCGTACCCGCACCGATCGATCGTTGAGGGACACCGCTCGCCCTTCGGCGGCGGCCTCGCCGAGGAGAAGCGCCGTGCCCGACGGCGCGTCCACCTTCATGCGGTGGTGCATTTCCAGGATCTCGATGTCGTAATCGTCGCCGAGGGTTGCTGCGACTTTGCGCACGAGCCCGGCGAGCAGGTTGACGCCGAGCGACATGTTGCCGGATTGGACGATGCGGGCATGACGCGCGGCCGCCTCGAGTTTGGCGAAATCGGGTTCCTGCAAACCGGTGGTGCCGATCACGTGGACGATGCGCGCCTGCGCTGCCAGAGCAGCGAATGCGACCGTCCCGCTGGGTGAGGTGAAATCGAGGACGCCGTCAGCCTGCGCGAACACGGCGAGCGGATCGTCGGTGATGTCGATTTCGAGAAGGCCGGTTCCGGCGACGAGGCCGGCATCGTGGCCGAGAAGTTGCGACCCTTCGCGCTCGATGGCGCCCACGAGCCGGCAACCTTGCGTGTCGGCGATAGCCTTGATGAGCATTCGCCCCATGCGTCCGGCCGCGCCCACGACCGCTAGTCGCATCTCGGTCATGCTCCACTCCTGTTTTACGCGTTCGGGTATAGCCGGTGGGGTGTTGGCTGCAAAGCTCGGACCGCTTTCTTCATCCGTCCGTGCTCATGTCGGCTGCGGGCCGTCATATCCCTCGATGACGATGATGTCGGCGATGGCGTGGCCATCGCGCTCGGCCTTTGCCGCCATGTATTCGGGCGAATGCCAGCAGGCGAGGGCGGTTTCATAGGACGAAAACTCGATCACCACATTGCGCGAGCGACTTTCCCCTTCCACCGGCTCGAATGTTCCGCCGCGCACGAGGAAACGTCCACCGAACTTCGAAAAGGCGGCGGCATTCGCGGCGGCGTAGTTCCGATACGCGTCGGGATTGGAGACGTCGACGCGCCCGATCCAATATCCCTTCGGCATCAC
>NZ_JBFUKD010000692.1:0-1880 GCF_056401005.1 Microvirga sp. P4_G7
CAGATCCTCGATCGATCCCCCACCACGGGCAACGATCAAGACCTCAGGGCGAGGTATGGCGCCCCCGGGCGTGAGCGCGTTGAAGCCCCTGATCGCCGCGGCGACTTCCGCGGCCGAAGTTTCACCCTGCACGCGCACGGGCCACACGAGGACGTGGCGCGGAAAGCGATCTTCGAGGCGGTGCAGAATGTCGCGGATCACGGCGCCGGTTGGCGAAGTGACGACGCCGATGACCTTCGGCAAATAGGGCAGCGCCCGCTTCCGCGCGTTGTCGAACAGGCCCTCCGCCGTCAGCCTTCGCCGCCGCTCGTCGAGCAGCGCCATCAGCGCGCCGACCCCTGCGGGTTCCAGCGAATCGACCACGATCTGATACGTCGACTTTCCTGGAAAGGTCGTGATCCGCCCTGTCGCGATCACTTCGAGCCCTTCCTCGGGCTTGATCTTCAGCCGCGAGAACGTGCCCTTCCAGATCACCGCATCGATGCGGGCATTCTGGTCCTTCAAGCAGAAATACGCGTGCCCGGAGGAATGCTGGCCGCGATAGCTCGAAATCTCTCCGCGAAGACGGACGTAGCCGAACGCATCTTCAAGGGTGCGCTTCAACGCTCCCGCAAGATCGGAAACGGACCATTCGGGCGTGTTGGAAGGAGTATTCTCTGTGGACATCGCGAGACCCTAATGGGTCGTGTCCCCTCTCGCTAGGGGTGGAGGAACCGCGTCACCGCAAATCCTAGGCACGGATCACTCGGCTTTCGCGGCGGCGCGTGTGCTGGCCCGCACATCGACGCCGCGGACAAGTTTCGACGCAGATCGCGCGAACAGCGTCGCCTTTCCAGAAAAATGATGCAAATTCAATAACATAACAGAATTTGGCGCACCCCGAAGAGGGTTAGAAACGGCATCCCTCCATCGGGAACCTTCGGCGGCAGTCGTCGTTTAAGTGACATGTTACATCATATCGTCAAAGGAACGACCATGCCCAACGCCGAGTACATACTTACCGATCGCATCACGACGACGTGGGATCTGACTCCGTCAAGCGGGATGTCGATCACCGCCACCATTACAGCGACGGGAGGCGTGGAGTCGCTCACCGGCGAAGGTCTCGTCATCGCCAATCCCGCCAACTATTCGTATGTCACAATCGACGGATACGCAAAGGGCTATTCCAATGGAGTTTATATCCTCGCAGGCGACATCACGATTGGGACTTCCGGCGTGGTGTCGGGGCGCACTGGGTACGTATGCTTTAACAACAGTAAGATGCTGAATAACGGCACGATCACCGGTAGCGAGTATGGTCTCGCAGTTGGAAAGACATTCGATCTCAGCAACAGCGGTTCGATCACCGGCGATTACAAAGCGATCCAATATTCCGCGCTGCCTTCATTCCCCGCCTATCGCCTTTGGGTCACGAATAGCGGGACGATCCACGGCGGAACCTGGGCTATTCACTCCATTGGCGCGGCGACGCACGATGTCGTGTTCAACACCGGCCTCATCAAGTCGGACGGCGTCACCGCCATTGATCTGGGGGGTGGCAACGACATCTACGACGGCCGTGGCGGCAGCGTGATCGGCATCGTCGATCTTGGAATCGGCAACAATACAGGTCTCGGCGGAACCGGCAGCGACAGCTTCCGCGTCAGCACGGGAGACAATTTCATCGACGGTGGAAACGGTGACGACACGTTGGCGTTTTATGCAGCCACAGCGCTGACGGTCGACCTCAATCTCACAGAGGCGCAGAACATCGGCATCGGCGCCAGCACCGTGCGCGGCATCGAGACCCTCATTGGTGGGTCGGGTAACGACACATTCATCGGCGATTCTCACGCCAATCGCCTCGTCGGAGAGCGCGGCAACGACACCCTCAAGGG
>NZ_JBFUKD010000693.1:0-1874 GCF_056401005.1 Microvirga sp. P4_G7
CGCGCCGGGTCATGATTGTTACTCAGCCGCGCGGATCTGATCGATCTTGCCGAATACGACCTTCTTGATCCGCTCTCGCTCAGCCGGTGGGATTTTTAGGGCGTCGCGAAGATCGGTCGTGGCGAACCACCACTTTCTGAGAATATCTGCGCCGTCGGAGTTTGTGGTCTCACCAGCACGTATTTCAGCCTGGGCGGCGTACTGCTCGACGGTCGTCGCAGCGACGGACAAATCCACGGCCGGTGCCGGCTGTGGCCGGATCTGGTCGATCTTGTTCTGCAGAACGGTTCGAAGCTCTTTCAAGGTTTCGCCGTCCATGTCCAACTCGGCACGGTTCGCTTTCGAATCGTTCCAGGCCTTTGCCATTTGATCGGCGTGATCTGGAGTAATGGCCGCGTCGGTCATCCCATTAATGAACTCGGCGTATGCCCTCACGTCCGCAAATGTCTTCGGAACCGCGAACGGATCGACGGGCGTGCTTCCTTGTCGATCGAGACGGGCCTGCGCCTGCTCGAAATAGTAGTCCGCCTTCTCGCGCTCGGAACGAGTCAGCTTGTCGAGATCCTCGGCAAACAGCGCGCGGACTTCTTCMATGTCGCTCGCGGTCTGGATCGTCGAGCAGTTCGTCTCGATCTCGGACAAGACCTCGGCATTGTCGAACGGTTCGTCTTCGACTGGATCGGGATTGGACGCCGAGGCTCCCGAGGGCACAGAAGCCCCGGCGTCCGTTGCCGGCGGGGAAGTCCCCGCGGCATTCGTGATCTCTTGTGGCACGGGCGGTGGTGCCGGCGGTGGCTCGTTGCTGTAGACGGGCTCCTCGTTGCCGAT
The DNA here is from genome assembly GCF_056401005.1 of Microvirga sp. P4_G7. Lineage (NCBI taxonomy): Bacteria > Pseudomonadati > Pseudomonadota > Alphaproteobacteria > Hyphomicrobiales > Methylobacteriaceae > Microvirga > Microvirga sp. P4_G7. Next base: position 829 of record NZ_JBFUKD010000693.1, read on the forward strand.
CATCTCTTCGGCGATCAGAACGCCCTTTAGCGACTCCGTGAACGTGTCGCGCAAAGCGAACGCACGGGCTCGCATCTTCAGCATGCGCTTCGGATTGGTGATCCACGGGGTATCGCCGCCCTGATGGCCCTTCTTGTTCCAAAGCTTCGCGAGCATGGCATCGCCGATCGAGAATTCGGAGTAGATCTCTTCCGGTTCCCCGCGGCGCTTGACGCGGCAGACGGCTTTGTAGGTCTGCTCGTCTGCGGTGGGCTTCGCCCAATCCTTCGGCGGTGTACCCTCGTAAGTCTCCCTGATGTATTCGAGTTGACCGGACGCGCGGACGATCGCAAGCGACAAATCTCCCCAAACGCACGGGCGACCGCCGATGACAGCGATCCCTTGCACGGCCTGCATTGGTTTCACACCCAACTCCAGGCCGGTGAGGATGGCGACGGTCACCTTCTCCGGCTCTTTCATGCCGTATGGCGTCAGGCCGCTCTTTGCGAGCACCTGAGCGAACCGATAGACGTCGTCGAACGTCTGCGGGACGATCGCCACAACCGGTCCGCCTGTAAGGCTGGCGACTTGCCTCGGAGCTGGATCGGTCACCAGCGCGATTGGATTTGGAGCGTTCATTAGACGGCCCTCTCTACGATTTCGATTGCTGCGCCGGGAATGGTCATGCCGGCTTCGATTTCAGCCATGGCGATCTTGCCGACCTGACTCATGGCGAAGTCGATAATCCGCTTGTCGTCGCGGTAATGCGCCCAGAGCGCCGCGGCGTCGCTGACTTTGAAATCCTTGAACTTGCGCAGTATCGTTCCCTTCCCGCGCGTTCCGGCCTTCACTTTGATATCCTCGGGGCGGACGGCTTGGCCCGCTGCTGCCTTGTCGGACGCTTCCTTCGTGAGGCGAGCGCGTTCCGCTTTCAGGAATGCTTCGGACAAACCACTCGCCCAGCGCTTGGCATTGTCACCTTCTGCCGCGATCGGTTTCCAGGTCGCATCGACCGCGCGGCCGGCGTCGAGGTGCGGTTGCTTCGCTGCCTTGTGAGCTGCAACAGC
>NZ_JBFUKD010000694.1:0-1874 GCF_056401005.1 Microvirga sp. P4_G7
ATGCAGATCCTCGAAGAAGCACTCCGGCGTGAGAATGTCAGCGCACCGCGCAAAGCAATCGTTGTTGAGCAAGAGCGATCCGAGGACGGCCTGCTCGACGTCCACGTTCGCCGGCATCGGACGCGGCTCAGGTAACCCGAGTTCTTCACGGGCAGAACGTCTCTGTTCTCCCGCCATCACTCAGAACCTTTCGTGTCTTCGGACTTCGATTGGTCGTTGTCCAAGACCGGGATAGGCTTGATGCTCTGGCACCAGCTTTCGAACTCGATCTGGTATTCGTCGAAGATGTCGATCGGGCTCATGCCACATCCTCGCAGGCAATCGGCAGCTCACCGAAAATCCTTCGCCGGGCAATTTCGGCATACCCGGGGTTCAGTTCTATCAACGTGGCGTCCAGACCAAGTTGCTGCGCCACCAGCCCGACGGTTCCCGCCCCTCCAAACGGATCTAGAACACGGCCTGGAGACCGCCCGAAGACCTCACAAATGCCACCACAGCTATCGACAGCGCCACACGCCGCGCATGTCGTCGACGGCGTGCCAGCTTTTATGCAACGTTCCGCGAGCGCTGGCGGGAATGTCGCGAAATGTGCGTCCCGGAAGGCTTTCGGCGCGATAGTCCAGACGTTTCTGGCGTTGCGCGTTTCTACGAGCTGCGTCGTGGACGCGTGAAACCGCTCGTTTGCTTTGATCAGGCTTTCGCCCCTGCCCTTCGACTTTGGGCTTACCCCTGAGCGGCGCTCGGCTTCAGGCAATGCATCCCCGAGCGTGTGACGCCCGTAGGTCTCACGCCCCCGTGTGCCCTTCCGAGACACGGGAACGCGGTCAACGTTCTGCCGGCTGTTCGGCCCGGCCGCACGCGCGTGGGCGCCACCGGTTACGGGCTCGCGAATTGCCGCATGATTATAGAAATACTCTTCACCCTTGGTGAGAAGCCAAATCTTCTCGTGGGCGGATGTCGGACGGTCATAGACCGATTCCGGCATCGGATTCGGCTTATGCCAGATGATCTCAGAACGGACCCACCAGCCGTCTTCCTGCAGCGCGATCGCAAGCCGGTTCGGGATCATGCAAAGATCCTTCGGCTTTAAGACGCCGCCAATGGTCGAGAACGGCTTGTCTCGAAAAGCTCGATCGTCGCCCGTTACGTCCGCGGCGGCCCGTCCGTTCGGCGTCGTGGCGTAACAGTCGCCGTAGTTGAGCCAAAGTGTCCCGTGGGGCTTGAGAACGCGCCAGACCTCCCGAAAGACATCGACCATGACTTCCAGGTGCTCGGCAAGCGTCGGCTCGAGGCCGATTTGTCCGGCAACGCCGTAGTCGCGTAGACCCCAATAAGGCGGGCTCGTAACGGCGCTATCGAAATGCGCCGACGGCATCGAGCGAAGGCAATCGCGCACGTCGCCAATGAGGATGGATACGGCCATCTCACGCCCCGAGCCGACGGACACGGAACATCTCGCGACCCGCAGAAACCAAGTCGACGCCGATGGCGCGCAGCCGCGGCTTGATCATTGCGAAATGATCATTGACGGACCGGATGGTTGGGAAGTCGCCGATCTCCCGCAACGTCTCGGTGTCGTAGAGACCACCCTCCCCCACTGACATGCGCGCAAGGATCCTGACCGTGGCCTTTGGCATCTGGATCGACCCAAGCGGACCATGGACAATCAGACTCTCTTCGTCGGCTACGAGTGTTCGTGATTCCACCAGCTCAGTCTTCGGAGGAGCGACCTCAATGGTTGCAGGGACTTTCTCGACTGCCTTCGGCGCAACGGCTGTCGGCGCGGCGCTCGGAAATCTCTGACGACCGACGAGAGTTTCGGCAAACTTGCCGCCGCGGTTGGCATCGGCCTTTGAAATCTGCACTTGCGGAAC
>NZ_JBFUKD010000695.1:0-1869 GCF_056401005.1 Microvirga sp. P4_G7
CGATATTGCGGTGCACGCCGTTATGCACAAATCGACCGTATCGCGCGCGGTCGCCGTTCTGGAGGCACGGGGCTGGATCGCGCGCCGATCCAACGCCGATGACCGGCGAGAAGAATTGCTCGAGCTTACGGAAAAGGGCCGTGCGATTTATCAGGAGCTGGCCCCGGAAGCGCTCTCGTTCGAGCAGCGGCTCCTCTCGGTTCTGAATGGCGACGAACAAAGTCTGCTCTCGCGCCTCGTCGACACGCTCGACCGTCACGCGCGCGCTCTCGCGCCGAGAGAGGAGGGCGGGCCTTGAGACTCCATGGCTACTTTCGCTCGTCCGCCGCGTATCGGGTGCGTATCGCCCTCAATCTCAAGGGCCAGGCCTATACGCTTGCGCCGGTCAACTTGCTGAAAGGCGAACAGCGCGAAGACGCCTTCCGTCTGATCAATCCTCAGGCCCGCGTTCCCGTTCTTGAAATCGGCGATACGATTCTCACGCAATCCCCGGCGATCCTGGAATATATCGAAGAGGTCTATCCGGATCCTCCTCTGCTGCCCACCGATGCGGTCAAGCGCGCTCATGTCCGGGCGGTCAGCGCGATCATCGGCTGCGATATCCACCCGCTCAACAATCTGAGTACGCTCAAATACCTTAAGGGACCGCTCGGGCAGGATCAGACGGTCATTGATTCCTGGTACGCTCACTGGATCAGCGAGGGCTTCGACGCGGTCGAGCGGCTGCTCGAACCCGGCCCCTACGCTTTCGGCGCGCGGCCGACTTTCGCGGACCTCTATCTGGTGCCCCAGGTGTTCAACGCACGCCGGTTCAACATTGCTCTTCAAACCTTTCCCAAGATTGCCGCCGTCGATGCGGCCTGTGCCACACATCCGGCGTTTCTAGCGGCGGCGCCGGAACGCCAGCCGGACGCCGCCTGATCGACCCATTCGCCTTTCTGGCGGCTGGGTCGCCGCCCTTGGCCTTCGAGGCCGGACGACAACAGGAGGAAAGCTATGGGACCATTTCCGCACGACGCTCCGCCGCCAGACATCTCTGAAGACAACCCGATGGGAACGGACGGCTTCGAATTCGTCGAGTTCTGCCATCCGAAGCCGGAGGAGCTGGACCGTCTGTTCAAATCGATGGGTCTCGCCGCTGTCGCCCGGCATCGCTCGAAGAACGTCACTCTTTATCGGCAGGGCGACATCAATTTCATTCTGAACGCGGAACCGGGGTCGTTCGCAGAGCGGTTCGCAAGCGAACACGGGCCGTCAGCGCCGGCCATGGCGTTTCGGGTCGTCGACGCCAAGCAAGCCTACGATCGCGCCCTGTCGCTGGGCGCAAAACCCGTCCAATCGAAGGTCGGACCGAGCGAATTGACCATCCCGGCCATCGAGGGCATCGGCGGGCTTCATATTTATCTCGTCGACCGTTATGGCGAGAGGGGCTCGATCTACGATGTGGATTTCGCGTGGCTGGGCGAGCCCAATGCCAAGCCAGCCGGTGTCGGGCTCCACTACATTGATCACCTGACCCACAACGTCCAGCGCGGACGACTGAACGAATGGGCCGGTTTCTACGAGCGCCTCTTCAATTTTCGCCAGATTCGCTATTTCGACATCGCCGGCAAGATGACCGGTCTGCACTCCCGCGCGATGACGAGCCCTGACGGCAAGATCCGCATTCCCATCAACGAGGATGCCGGCGAAACCGGGCAGATCGAGGAATATCTGCAGGAGTACAAGGGAGAGGGGATTCAGCACGTGGCGCTAGGCGCCATCGATCTCTACGAGTCGATCGAAGCGCTGATCGCCGCAGGGATCGAGTTCATGCCTGCGCCCAACGACCTTTATTACGCCCGGATCGACAAGAGGTTGCCGAAACAC
>NZ_JBFUKD010000696.1:0-1868 GCF_056401005.1 Microvirga sp. P4_G7
GATCTCGACCCGTGACGATGTTGAAGGCGAGTCGGCCACCGCTGAGATGATCGGCCGTTGCGGTGGCTCTTGCGACGTTGAATGGGTCCGCATAGGTCGTATTCACGGTCGTGACGATGCCGATTCGCTCCGTCACGGCCGCGACAAAGCTCGCAAGGGTCAAGGCTTCCGGCCGCAATACCAGGTTCGGTTGTTCGGCCTGCGTCTCGGGAAGACCGACGACACGGTCGCCGATGAAGAAGAAATCGAGTTTCCCTCGCTCCGACAACTGCGCCATCTGCTTCAGAAAACGCGGATCGAAGGTGCCGTCGACGCGCGCCTCCGGCAGACGCCAACCGGCAGGATGAAAGCCGGTTGCCCAGATCGAAAAGCCCAGACGGATATGCTTGCGATTGTCGCTCATGATGGTGGTTCCTTGACGATGACGAGAGGCCGACTGGTTCTACGAGCCGGTTCTTTTGAGGAACGAGTCAGGGTTTCCGACTTTGTATTCCACGTGCTTCAGTTGAGGTTCGATCTCGACGAGATCCTTCTGCAACTGCTCGAAGGCCTCGGGTGCGTAGAGGCCGTCCCGGCTCAAGCGGCCCGGCAGGCTGTCCGCCACTTTCTCGATGATCTTGGCGTCGAGTTCGGGATAGACTTTGCGCAAGGCGTCGACCGCGATATCCCTGTTGTCGAGCAACAGGTGCTGTGCTTTCAGTGTAGCCTGCGCAACGGCTTTCGCTGCCGCTGGATTGTCATTCTGCCACTTCTCTCTGGCGATGAGAGCAAGAGAAGGAATGGATTGTGTGCGCCAATCGAAGACGATGCGATATCCTTCGTCGCCGAGTTGCAGCGCATTGATCGTGCCGAACATGCCGGCTTCGATACGGCCCGTGTCGAGCGCCGCCTTCTGCGCTGCGCCGACGCCGGCCCCGACCAGTTCCAGATCGGATTTCTGGTCGAGCCCGGCGCGCTTTGCCTGGAGGTTGAGCAGGTTCTCCGTCAGGCTCCCCGAAGACGTGATGCCGACGCGACGGCCTTTCAGATCGGTGAAGGTTTTCACAGGCGAATCGGAGCGCGTGAGAAGCACGTAGGTATGTTTGGTATCGAGCGCGAAAGCGACGACGCCGTCGATCCCACGATCGCGCAGGCGCACCACATGCTCGGGCGCGCAAATGCAATATTGAATGCCGCTGCCGACGAGCGCTTGAACGGCCGGAGCGCCGCCCTTGAAGTCGACGACCTCCGCAGCGATACCCGCGTCCTTGTAGAATCCACGTTCGATGGCAACGTGAATGGCGAGAGATGCATCGCCCAGATTGCCCGCGGTGCCGAAGACGACGCGGGTCTGCGCTTCAGCGGGAGAGACAATCAGCGAAACCAGAATCGATGCACCTGTCGCAATCGTCGCAAGGGCTCGATGCGACAAGCGTTTGGAAATGGATTTCGCGAAGGAATGAAAATCGTAACGCGACATGGCGGTCTCCCAAAGAGTGTTGAATTCAAGCGGCATGACGGTTTTCGCGCCGCGTGCGGTGGCTGAGCGCGGTGACGGCCTCGTCGACGAGCGTCGACAGACGGTCGAGCAGGGCAGGATCGCTCAAGCGCCCATCCGCGTATGCGCTCTCCGCGACGAACACACCGGTGGGCAGAGTGTGCGCGTTGAAGAATCCGAAAAGCGGGCGGAGCTGGTGATCGATGACGAGGGCGTGACGATCCGTACCGCCGGTCGCGAGGAGTGCCACGGGAACACCGGCGAGAGCCTTGTAGTCGAGGAGATCAATGAAGTGCTTGAAGAGGCCCGTATATGAACCTTTGTAAACGGGCGAGCCGACGATCAGGAGATCGGCCTGTTCGATGGAATACAACGCGCTCTGCACCGTGTG
>NZ_JBFUKD010000697.1:0-1864 GCF_056401005.1 Microvirga sp. P4_G7
TCCGCCCGCCTCGCCGCGAGCGCCACGCGGCGCGGCGGCCAGCGCCATTTCTTGCGATAGCGCTCAAACACGATGCGGCTCATCCCGAGCAGCGACGCGATCGTCAGCACCGACACTTGGCTCTGGTTGAAATAGAGATCGAGAGCCCGGCGCTTCAGCGCAGGCGGGACGGCGATGCGAATTGTCATGCGAACCCCAAGTGGCGAAAGCGAGGTGACGGAAGCGAGTGACGAATGCGAACGAAAGTTCGGCTGCTGCGGCCGAGCGCTGGGACAAGGTGGTCGGGCATGGCGAGGCGTCCTTCTCCCCAAACACCCCTCGCTCCCTCCACCGCCCCTCGTTCCCATCGCCCTCATCCTGAGGAGCCGCGAAGCGGCGTCTCGAAGGAGGCTCCAGCGAGCACTGGAAACGCCCCGTCCTTCGAGACGCAGCCTGTCRGCTGCTCCTCAGGATGAGGCTTAGGGGGATGCATGATGCTCTCTGCGGCGATGCCCGGGGGCTCCCTCGTTCATCCTCATCCTGGGGAGCCGCGAAGCGGCGTCTCGAAGGAGGATCCAGAGAGTACTGGAAACGCCCCGTCCTTCGAGACGCAGCCTGTCGGCTGCTCCTCAGGATGAGGCTTGGGGGTGCATGATGCTCTCTGCGATGCCCGGCGGATGTCTTCAGGATGCGGCCCAGAGAGCCGACGCCTTGAGGCGTTCAACTCACACTTCCTGAGTGTTCACGTTATGTACTATAACAACGTATCGCTGTCAAGCGGCAATTTTCAACCAGTGGATGTTTTTAAGTTGGCCTCAACCGAAATCGGACGAAACGGCGCACGTACCCGTTCCGTTCGCTAAGGGAGTACCTCTTTCGGATAGTATTACGCTTTTTTCGAGCCAAACCACGAACGGATCGACAATAAATCGAAAACAACGGTCGCAGTCTAAACAGTAATACACGAAACCCTCTCTGTATATATTGCTATATAAACAGAGGGTGTCAAGTGAAACGATATCAACATTCCTTGGAAAAGGGCCACGGGAACGCAAAAAAGCGGCACTCGTCTTGCAAAAAATTTTCATCGCCGAGTGAAGCGACCCTCCAGGAAGGATGCGCCCAGCCTCTCCGTCCACGAAGTGCTCGCCCCTCCCTTCCGAAAAGCGCGAGCCTCGACCGCCCACCAGACATCGCCGCAACGACACTGCCGCCACGGAGTGTTGCGGTGCAATAAATTCCGATTGCAGCGACGCTTGAATTTACGTAGCGTGAAAACCTGCCTGCACAGCGCGACCTCCACGTCGACTTTACAGCTCCGTCCATCGGGAAATTTTTCCGGGAGATTTTTCCGGGGGGTTCTCCGGGAAATTTCTTGGCGTCAGGAACTTTGGCGTGGCGCGTGTGTTGTTTGGCGGTTAACGCACATCTTTCGGGGAGAAGGCCCATGATTCTTTGGGCTTCCATCGTAGCGCTCGTTCTGGGAGCGTTGACGTATATGTTCAGCGATCCGGCGACGGTTCTCCTCAACCTTGCGGAGCTCGGAGGGGTCATCCTGTTGTTCGCGCTCGTCTGCGCCGCAGAGGCCTTCAACTAGCCTGAACGATCAACGCGCCCCGACCTGTCGGCATGCCGCTTAGTTAGGTTAGCTCCGTACTTCCGGCTGCCCAATTCATGGGCATGTTTGCCGGTCTCGGACGGTGTGGCGCGCGCCGCTTCTCAGCCATTGGTCGAAGCATCCCCAATTCGACTTGCGACGCTCTGGTGAGTTGTTGTCAATAGCGACAGGTGACATCGTCACTTTCCATTGGGAGGAAGACCAACAATGAAACGTCGTCAATTCTTGCAAGCCGCTACCATTGGCGCTGCGAGCACGGCCGTGGCC
>NZ_JBFUKD010000698.1:0-1864 GCF_056401005.1 Microvirga sp. P4_G7
TGATTTCGGCCGTGTCCTCGATACCCCAGGCGGCGGCGATCGCGTCAATCAGAGCGCCCACCGTCGCTGGCTTCATCAGAGAAGGGGTTCCCCCCCCGAAGAAGATGCTCGACACGGACCGACCCGGAATTCGGGCTGCATTGTGGGCGATTTCGCGTTTGAAGGCGGCGACGAATCGGTCCTGGTCCACCGGTTGGTGGCGGACATGGCTGTTGAAATCGCAATAGGGGCATTTGGAAGCGCAGAAGGGCCAGTGCACGTAGACACCAAAGCCGACATCGCGCGTCGGATGATCGATCATGGGCCGCTTATGACATCTTCGGCGTCCTGCGTCACGATCAGCCCTTGCCGCAGCGGCCGCCCCGACGGAACCCCTACTCCGTCCAGAGCTTTGACGGGTACGCGCTGCTTCATTGCTCGATCTCGCTGGCTTCCGTCGCTCACGCGACATAGTTTAGGAAAACGAACAGGATCTCGCATGCGCCATTGGCACGGCCCTTCCGACAGACGGGGCTACCATCACGGAAACTTGAAGGAAGCGCTGATCGATGCGGCGCAGCGTTTCATCGCGGAGCGCGGCATCGGTGGGTTTACGCTCGTCGATGCGGCAAAACTCGTCGGCGTCACACCAGCGGCCCTGTACCGGCATTTCCGCGGTCGCGAAGCGCTGGTCGCCGAAGTGGCCTTCCGGGGGTACAACGACCTCGCCGATCGCCTCGGCCGGGCCCTCCGTGGGGCTGGGACGCCACTGGAACGCTTCACCCGCATGGGAGAGGCCTATCTGACTTTCGCCGAGCAGGAGCCCGGCTACTACGCTGCCATGTTCTCCGCCAAAACCGGCGACGTGCCCGATGCCAAGGGCGCAGTGCAGGGTGGCGCGCCGAAGGAAAATGCTTTCGATTACCTGGTCCGCGCCCTGTCCGAGACCTTTCCGAGCGGATTCGACGACGTGGATGTGCGCTTCATCGCGGTCGAGGTCTGGGCCCTCTCACATGGCATCGCTACTCTCGACGCTGCCGGCCAATTGCCCAAGGGGCCCGGCCTCCCGGACAAATATGAGCTCCTGCGCGCCGGCGTTCTTGCTCTCGTCCATGGCGCCTTGAAGAAAACGGCGGGTTGAACGAATACGGACGCCCGCATTCTTCACATGACGTTGGTTCAGTTCGGATCCCGTCGTACTCGCCGACATCACGCGACGAGTCTTGCAGAACGTCATCCCCGAGATTTTTCCGTAACTTCCTTTTCCTAGAACTTCCTTTTCCTAGAACTTCCGTTTCCAGGAACCTGCTTTTCCAGGAACTTCGTATCGTGAAGCACGGCGCCATGGCGATGGTAGAGCGCCACTCCTGCTCGCCACAACGCCACCCACTTTCCTTCTGTCTGCGAAACCTTCCTACCCCTTTGCCGGCCGGTTACATCGTTGTGGGGCGCTCGCGCTTTTGAGCCCTGCCCCTTGAAAGCGGGCGTAGGACTTCGCATGTAAATGTTGTTAGCATTAACATGCGGGACCGAGCCAATGACATCGTCTTCAGCCTCCTACAATTCCTCCTCCGAATCCTTCGGTTGGAACGCAGCCGGCGGCCAGGCCGGCGCAGGTGCCGGCGGCCGTTCGCACCGGTGCGGACGTCCACCCCGGCGGGCGATCGAGATCATCGCCGTTATTTTTGCGTTCTTCTGGTTCTGGCCGCTCGCAGTCGCATACCTTGTGTGGCGCTGCATGGGCTCGCCCAAGCGCGATGAGGCCCGCGCGTTCTTCCAGGAGAAGTTTTCCCGCCTTCAGGAAAATTTCTCCGGTGGACCTTCGGGGGGCGGATTCGGCTTCGGCCCCGGCGGCACGGGAAATTCGGCCTTCGAGGATTATCGC
>NZ_JBFUKD010000699.1:0-1856 GCF_056401005.1 Microvirga sp. P4_G7
GAGGCGAACCCCGTCCGGTGCCGCTGCGTCTCGTCGACGGCGAGTGGACGCTGGACATGGAGGGGATCAAGGCGGCTTGCGATGCGCGCACGCGGGCCATCGTATTCTCGACGCCGGCCAACCCGACGGGATGGGTGGCGAGCCGTGAGGATTTCGAAGCCCTCCTCGCCTTCGGTCGCGAAAAGGGGATCTGGATCATCTCCGATGAGGTCTATAATCGCCTCTACTTCAGCGAGAAGTCCGCACCTTCGATCCTGCAGATCGCTGACCCGGAAGATCTGGTCCTGACCATCAACAGCTTCTCGAAAGCCTGGGCGATGACGGGATGGCGCGTCGGTTGGATCACGCATCCGTCCTCGATCGCACCGGAAGTCGCGGCGATGACGCAATACATGAACAGCGGAACCGCAGGCTTCGTGCAGGCCGGTGCGCTTGCGGCCATCAAGGATGGCGACGATCTCGCCACCCAGATGCGCGATCGCTGCAAGAACGGCATCGATCTCGCCTACGACATGCTGTCGAAAGTCGACGACATCGTCCTTCCCAACAAACCGAAGGGTGGGATGTACGTCTTCTTCTCGCTGAAGAGCGAGTCGGATTCAAAGGTCGCATGCCGCAAGATTCTCGACACAGCCCGCGTGGGATTGGCGCCTGGCTACATGTTTGGCAAGGCCTCGCGCGGATTCTTGCGCATGTGCATCTGCCGCGATCCGGCGCAGCTCAAGACAGCGCTGGAGCGGATGGTCGATAGCCTCGCGAAATAGTGCATTTCGCCTGGTCGCGCGGGGCCAAATGGGCTCGCGTGACCGGAGCGCTCACGCAGGCGAGATCATGGCGAGCACGCGGAGTGGACTGCCGCTGCCGCGCAGGATCTTCAAAGGTGGGGTGATGAGCACCGCGCCGGTGGCGGGAAGCCGATCAAGGTTGGTCAGGCATTGAAGGCCGAAGCGGCCGGATCCGTGCATAAGCGAATGGCACGGATAGGGCGGCCTCAAATTTGCAGCCTGACCGGCATCCGTGCCGATGGTTTCGGAGCCGAATCCGACAACGTCGCGTTCAACCAGAAACCGAACTGCCGAGACGTCCGGGCCGGGCGTGTGCTGGCCCGTTTCGTCGAAGTTCTGGTAGGCCGTGGGGTCCGCGCGCTTCGACCAGTCGGTCCGCATCAACACCCATGTGCCGGCCGGGATGCGACCGTGCCGGCCTTCCCAGTCGCGCAAGTGCGCCTCGGTCAGCAGAAAATCAGGATCGGCCGCGGCCTCCGCAGAACAATCGACAACACAGGCCGGTGCAACAAACCGGTGTGCGCTGATGCTGTCGGTCGCAGCCTGTGGCAAATCGCGGCCGGTGAACCAGTGAACCGGTGCGTCGAAATGCGTTCCCGTATGCTCGCCGCAGGAAAAGTTGTTCCAGTACCACGCGGGGCCATTTGAATCGTAGTGCGATATTTCCTCGAGCCGGAAGGCCGCCGATTGATCGAACTCGGGCGGCAGCGCAATGGTCGGCGTATTGTTCGACAACGTCTGTGTCAGGTCTATGATGCGGACTTGGTCGCTCTGCAGCGCTGTGACGAGGCGCACGAGGATCGATTGGCCCGTTGGCTCTTGATTCATTGATCGGCGAGCTCCCGCTCGAGGACCTTTGCGCTTTGGCGCCAGCGCGCCAGAATGTCTTGCGCGACATCGCCGGGATAGATGTCCTCGACACCCTCCTTGAGAGCGGCGACGATCGCACTTGCGAGTGCTGCTGGTGTGATCTTGGGAGGTAGCAGCTGCTGGTTCCACTCCTCGTCGACGGGCCCGGGAAAAGCGTTGATGACGCGAATGCCGGCCTTGGTCATGTCCGCACGCAAGGAC
>NZ_JBFUKD010000700.1:0-1855 GCF_056401005.1 Microvirga sp. P4_G7
GTGTCAGAGACCCTTCACCAAGCCGCCATCGACCATAATGTTCTGGCCGGTGATATACCCAGCATCGTCGGAGAGCAGAAAGGCCGTCGTTTTCGCCATCTCGGCGACCGTGCCATAGCGGCCCATGGGAACGCGCGACAATCGCTCCGCCTTCTCCGGAAGGCTGTCGATAAAACCCGGAAGGACGTTGTTCATGCGAATGCCGGCACGGGCATAGCGGTCGGCGTAGAGCTTGGTGAAGGCCGCGAGCGCGGTGCGAAGGCTGGCCGAGACCGGGAAATCGGCGTCGGGTTCGAAAGCCGCGAAGCTCGAAATGTTGACGATAGCGCCCTTCCCCGCCTTCTCCATATGCGGTGTCACAAGTCGCGACATCCGCACCACGTTCATGAGCACGACGTCGAGTCCGAGATGCCAATCGCTGTCCGGAATGGCGAGCAACTCCCCCTTGGGAGGGTGACCGGTATGGTTCACGACGGCGTCGATCCGCCCATACTTCTCGAGCGTCGTCGAAACGAGACGTTCGAGATCGGCCACCTCGGTGACGGAGCCTTCGATGGCGATGCCGCCGAGCTCACGAGCGATCTCCTGAATCCCTGCCGATCGGGCCAACAGCGCCAGACGATAACCGCGCGCATGCAATTCGCGGGCAATCGCCGCTCCTATGCCCTTGCTCGCGGCGGTCACGATTGCAACTTGGCTCATGCCATTCCTCCCATCATGTTTGCGAACGCTTCTTCAGCCGCGAGAACGGTCGTCATCTGTACCTCGTGTCCCAATTGGAACGGCTTGCCATAGATCGTCTCGTCCGGAAACTCGGTGATGAGCGTCAACGGCGACGGATGCCGCTCCTCGGCCGTCAGCAGACACGGAATGTGGTTGATGATCTCGTAGGGCGTTCCGCCCGAATGGATCGAACAGATTTCGATCTGCCGCCGGTTGAATTCCGGCAGCCCGGGGATCGCCGAAAGCGCCAGGGTCACTGCCTCGACGAGCGCCCTCGCCTGCGCCGCCCACGTGGGGTGATGGCGCATGATCACAAAGAAGCCCTTGGGGATCGTCCACAACTCGAAGCCGCGCGGCAAGTACCCGGTGAACGGCCTCGTCCATTCGTGAGCCGGATACCCGTGCAGGTTCACATGCAATTGCGCGCCGGACATTTTCAGCGCCTGCAATCGAGCGCCTTTCTCATAGAGGGGTGTGCCGTGATCGTATTCTACGTCACTCCCGAGCGAGGTGTAGCGTGCGGCATGATGCATATGACGGGGATTGGCCTCGCACAGCCTACCGTGGAGCGCGTACCCGTCCGGATTTTCGACGGGAATGAAGGCGATGTTGCTATCGGGATTTTCGAGAAGGCGGCGCACGGCCCGGAAAGCCCCCACGACGCCAGTGGTCTCGTTGGCATGCTGTCCGCTCGTGACGAGGACGGCCGGGCGTGAACCGGAGCGATAAACTCCTTGTACGGCACGACTCTCGCGAGATTGCCCCTCGAACACGTCGCCTGGAAGCTTTGACAATTCGCCTTGCACTTGAGCGAGACCCAGCGCGCGATCGGCGGAGTCGAGATCCTGAAACGCCCGCACGGGATCGATCGGCGCAGCGAACGGACGAAGGCTGACGCGAACCAAGGCATCGCCGTCGCCTGCCCGAATATCCGGAACGATCTGACCAGGCTGAACGCCGCGATCTTCCGGCGGACGGCCGGAAAGTTGTTTGAAGAACTCCAACAGCGAGAAGTAGAGATCCTCGTGCAAGGCTTCACGGGTGCTCATGACTTCGTCGCCATAGGGCAACGCGCGCTCGATCCCCGGAGTGAGGACCTCGATCGCGACGGTTTCCGCGTATGGTTCGTCCT
>NZ_JBFUKD010000701.1:0-1855 GCF_056401005.1 Microvirga sp. P4_G7
CGTCGCGTCCATCACGGACCTTATGAAAGGTCCGACCCTGATCGCTTATTCGAGTGATCCGGTCGCGGCGCCCAAGGTCGCTGTCGATTTCGCCAAGGCCAACGAAAAGCTCGTTATCCTCGGCGGCGCAATGGGCACGACTACCCTGAATGTGGACGGAGTGAAGGCGCTTGCCACCCTTCCGTCCCTTGATGAACTGCGCGCCAAGTTGGTCGGCCTCATCCAGGCTCCGGCTACGAAGATCGCACAGCTCAGCACTGCGCCGGCGGCCAAGCTCGCCCGCGTATTCGGGGCCTATGCCAAGACAGGCGAAGCGGCGTGAGGCCGTAACCCTCAACCATCAACTGTTCGAACCGAACTTAAGGACTGAAAACAATGGCTGATCTTGCCAAGCTTGTTGACGATCTTTCGTCGCTGACCGTTCTCGAGGCTGCTGAGCTCGCGAAGCTCCTCGAAGAGAAGTGGGGCGTTTCCGCTGCCGCGGCTGTTGCCGTTGCGGCTGCTCCRGGCGCTGGCGGCGGTGCTGCCGCTGTCGAAGAGMAGACCGAATTCACGGTCGTTCTCGCGTCTGCCGGCGACAAGAAGATCKAAGTGATTAAGGAAGTCCGGGCGATCACAGGTCTCGGCCTGAAGGAAGCCAAGGACCTCGTCGAAGGCGCGCCGAAGCCTGTCAAGGAAGGCGTGTCGAAGGACGAAGCCGAGAAGATCAAGGCGACCCTCGAGAAGGTCGGCGCCAAGGTCGAACTCAAGTGATTTGACGGCCGCAAGGTCGTGAAGTCGCCTCGGGCTCCGGTCCGAGACTAGAAATCAGCGGTCCCAGGCTCCTTTTTGCCTGGGGCCGTTGTGTCGTCAAAAATGCCAGAGCGCTTTGCGATGGTGTTTCGGCGACGGATCCGGGCCCGATCGGGGGTCCGATATCGGTGGTGAGAGCTGGCGGCACAGGCCGCTGGGCGGCTGATCCGGCCCCTGGGCAAGGGGCTCGATCAGCCGTGTATGAGGAACGAGGTCCAGATGGCCAACACACTGATCGGCCGGAAGCGTATTCGCAAGTTCTTCGGGAAAATCCAGGAAGTGGCGGAGATGCCGAACCTAATCGAGGTTCAAAAGGCATCCTACGACCAGTTTCTGATGGTCGACGAGCCCAAGGGCGGTCGGTCGGAGGAGGGCCTCCAGGCCGTCTTCAAGTCGGTTTTCCCGATTTCGGACTTTTCGAATACCGCTCTGCTTGAATTCGTAAAATATACGTTCGAGCAGCCGAAATACGACGTCGACGAATGCCGCCAGCGCGGCATGACCTTCGCTGCCCCGCTGAAGGTCACCCTTCGTCTCATCGTGTTCGATGTGGATCCGGATACCGCAGCGCGTTCGGTCAAGGACATCAAGGAGCAGGACGTCTACATGGGCGACATGCCGCTCATGACGGACAACGGCACCTTCATCGTGAACGGCACCGAGCGCGTCATCGTCTCGCAGATGCACCGTTCGCCCGGCGTGTTCTTCGATCACGACAAGGGCAAGACCCACTCGTCCGGCAAGCTTCTGTTCGCCGCTCGCATCATTCCGTATCGCGGTTCCTGGCTCGACATCGAGTTCGACGCCAAGGACATCGTTTATGCCCGTATCGACCGTAAGCGTAAGCTTCCGGTGACGTCGCTTCTGTATGCGCTCGGCTTGAACGGCGAGGAAATCCTCCAGACGTTCTACAACCGCGTCATCTACAAGCGTGCGAAGACCGGCTGGCGCGTGCCTTACGATGCCGATCGCATGAAGGGCTTCAAGGCCACCGTCGATGTCGTCGACGCCGATTCCGGCGAAGTCGTGCTCGAAGCGGGCAAGAAGTTGACCGCCCGTACCG
>NZ_JBFUKD010000702.1:0-1855 GCF_056401005.1 Microvirga sp. P4_G7
TCTCCAGCTCGTGCGCTATCGCGACGCGCAAAGTCAGCTGATGGAAACTCCGGAGAGCCTGCCGCGCGATTTCCTGCCCGATGTCGTGACCGCCCGGCGCATCGTTGCCGCAGCGCTCGACAGCGGGCGCACGTGGCTCGACCCGCTCGAGATCAGTGATCTCCTGTGCGCCTATCACATTCCGTTTGCGGAGACGAAGCTCGTCAAGACGATCGAGGAGGCCATCGATGCGGCAACGCCGATGCTTGCCGAAGCCAGTGCTGTCGCAGTGAAAATCCTGTCGCCCGACATTCCGCACAAGACGGAAATCGGCGGTGTCAAACTCGACTTGACGACAACGGACGCGGTCGCGAACGCGGTCTCCGATATTCTTGCCCGCGCCGCGCGCCTGCGGCCCGACGCACGCGTCACGGGTTTGATCGTGCAGCCGATGATCCGGCGACCGAAGGCGCGTGAGCTGATCGCAGGATTGGCCGATGATCCGATCTTCGGATCGGTCGTCGTCTTCGGGCGTGGCGGAACGGCGGTCGAAATCATCAACGACAAGGCGCTCGCCCTGCCACCGCTCGATCCGAAGCTCGCGGATGACCTGATCAGCCGCACACGCGTCTCCCGCATTCTCAAAGCGTATCGCGACGTTCCCGCTGCCGATGGAAAAGCCATCGCTCTCGTTCTGGTGAAACTGGCCCAACTCGCCTCGGACATTCCGGAGATCAGAGAACTCGACATCAACCCGCTCCTTGCCGACCACGACGGCGTCATCGCCATCGACGCGCGTGCGGTGCTGGCATCATGCAATGGCGATGAGCGCAAGGGACAACCGCGCTTTGCGGTGCGGCCCTATCCGAAGGAGTGGGAGCGGACCATCGCTTTGCGAGATGGACGTGTGGTGTTCGTGCGGCCGGTGCGACCCGATGACGAGGACGAGTTTCTCCGCTTCTTTCAAAAGATCACCCCGGAGGATCTACGGCTACGTTTCTTCGCGCCGGTGCGCGACTTCAGTCACGCATTTCTCGCGCGGCTGACGCAGCTCGACTACGCGCGTGCGATCGCGTTCGTCGCTTTCGATCGCGATACCGGGGAGATGATGGGCGCCGTGCGTCTGCTCGCTGACGCCAACCATGAAACCGCCGAATACGCCATCCTTCTGCGTTCCGACTTGAAGGGACTGGGTCTCGGTTGGGAGCTGATGCGTTTGATGATCGAATGGGCGAAGGCGGAGGGGCTGCGCGTCATCGAGGGACAAGTGCTGCGCGAGAATACCGCGATGCTCGACATGTGCCGCAAGCTGGGCTTCGCGATCCGCAACGATCCGGACGATGCGGAGATTCGCGTGGTGACGTTGCCCGTCGCTGCGATTGCGGAACCGCGACGGCTCGGTGACGACTTGGCATGAAAAAAGCCCACCTCGAATGGGGCGGGCTGCTTGTCGCTTCGGGATCGTGAATGATCAGTCGAGGTCGCCCACGTGCTTCTGGGCGTAGAGCTGAACGCCAAGCTGATCGACGAGGTTGAGTTGGGTCTCGAGAAAATCGATGTGGCCTTCTTCATCGGCCATCAACTCTTCGAAGAGGTTCTTGGAAACGCGGTCGCCCACCTTTTCGCAATGCTGCGCCGCTTCGAGATAGAGCGCTCGTGCTTCGACTTCGGCGGCGAGATCGCATTGCAGGATCTCGGTGATCGTCTCGCCGATGCGCAGCGGATCGAGGACCTGCAGGTTGGCAAAACCGTCGAGAAACAGAATCCGCTCGATGAACTTGTCGGCGTGATGCATCTCTTCGATGGATTCCTTGCGCCAGGTCTTCGCGAGCTCCTTGTAGCCCCAATTGTCGAGCACCCGGTAGTGCAGCCAGTA
>NZ_JBFUKD010000703.1:0-1847 GCF_056401005.1 Microvirga sp. P4_G7
CGGCTGGGCTACTCATCGTGGCTCCCTATCTTCATCTGAGAACACCGCAGGACCAGCCTCTAAGTTGGGCGAGGCACGCGGGATTCAACAACGGCGTCGAGGATACCTGTAAAGCAGGGCAGGAATTCGTTCCATGCTCAGCTTTAGGGCTTTCTTATGCGGCGGAATGGCCGTACACCCTCTCGCCATTGCCTGGGTTAAGGAAACGCATGATGGCTTCACTGTTCCGTTGGCTTCCCCTTGGATTGGCTTTGGCGCTCGCTGCGCCCGCCGCTCATGCGCAGCAGCCTCCGATCAAGATCGGAGAGCTCAACTCCTATAGCAAATGGGCCGCCTTCACCGTTCCTTACCGCAGCGGCTGGCAGCTGGCCGTGGAAGAGATCAACGCGAAGGGCGGCGTTCTGGGCCGCAAGATCGAGATCATTTCCCGTGAGGACGGCTCGACCACGGGCGATGCGACACGCGTCGCCGAGGAACTGGTGACCCGGGAAGGCGTCTCGTTCCTGTTCGGCTCGTTCCTCTCCAATGTCGGCGTCGCCATGGCGGATTACGCCAACCAGAAGAAAGTCGTCTACATCGCCGCCGAGCCGCTGACCGATGCCATCACCATGGCCCAGGGCAACAAGTACACGTTCCGCATTCGGCCCAACAACTACATGCAGGTCGGCATGCTGGTCGATCAGGCCAAGGCCTCCGGCGCCAAGCGCTGGGCCATCGTCGCGCCGAACTACGAATACGGCCAATCGGCCGCGGAAGTGTTCAAGCGCCTGATCAAGGAGCGGGTGCCCGGTGCGGAAATCGTGGCGGAGCAATATCCCGCGCTCGGCAAGATCGAAGCCGGCCCGACCGTGTCCGCCATCGAACAGGCCAAGCCCGACGGCATCTTCAATGTCCTGTTCGGCCCCGACCTCACGCAGTTCGTGCGCGAAGGCAACACGCGCGGCCTGTTCGAGAAGAAGAACGTCCTGTCGCTGCTCACGGGTGAGCCGGAATGGCTCTTGCCGCTGAAGGATGAAGTGCCGCAAGGCTGGACCGTCACCGGTTATCCATGGGACGAGATCACCGACCCCAAGCACAAGGCATTCATCGCCGCCTATCGCGCCAAGTTCAACGACACGCCGCGCCTCGGCTCGTTGCTCGGCTACATGGTCGTCTACATGATCCGCGACACCATCGAGAAGGCCGGATCGGTGGACACCGATGCGCTGATCAAGGCGTTGGAGAACGCCAAGTTCGACACGGTCGTCGGACCCGTCACCATGCGTGGCATCGATCACCAGGCCTCCATGGGCGCTTGGGTCGGCAAGCTCGTGCTCAAGGGCGCGAACGGCGGCATGACCGATTGGAAGTATAACGACGGGACCGCCTTCATGCCCTCCGAGGCCGAGGTGAAAGCCGTCCGCAAGGAGTAACGGATTGCGAAAGGCGCGCGAACTCACCCTTTCTTCCAAGGAAGGGTGAGTCATGGACCTCTCCTTCCTCTTCGTTCAGGCTCTCAACGGCCTCGCCAGCGCCTCATCGCTTTTCATCACAGCCTGCGGATTGACTCTCGTCTTCGGCGTGACGCGGATCGTGAATTTCGCGCACGGTTCGCTCTACATGATCGGCGCCTATACAGGCGCGACGCTCGTTCCCCGCCTGCTCGAATATTCCTACGGACCGGTTCCCTTCTGGATCGGCATCCTCGTCTCCGCGCTGATCGTCGGCATCATCGGCGTTTTGATGGAGGTGCTGCTCCTGCGCCGAATTTATGGCGCGCCGGAATTGTTTCAGCTTCTCGCCACATTCGGCGTCGTGCTGGTGCTGCAGGACGTGGTCGTATGGGTGTTCGGCCCACAGGATATCCT
>NZ_JBFUKD010000704.1:0-1843 GCF_056401005.1 Microvirga sp. P4_G7
GTGCTGGGAGGCAGAGCTGGTTACGTGCTGTTCTACAATCTCGGGGCTTACCTCGCGCAGCCGCTCGAGATTTTTGCGATCTGGCATGGCGGCATGTCTTTTCATGGCGKCCTGATCGGGGCCACGCTTGCCATCGTCGCCTTTTCCCGCAAGCGCGGTCTCAACGCCCTCACGATCCTCGATCTCGCCTCGACGGTCGCGCCGATCGGCCTCTTCTTCGGACGCATCGCCAACTTCATCAACGGCGAATTGTGGGGGCGTCCGGCACCTGATTTCGGCCTTGCCGTCGTCTTTCCGCACGCGGGTCCCCTGCCCCGCCATGCGAGCCAGCTCTACGAGGCACTCGGCGAGGGATTGATCCTGTTTCTGATCATGTCCTTCGCGGTTCGGACGCTCGGCTTTCGCAAACCCGGCTTTCTCAGCGGGATCTTCATCACGGGCTACGCGATCGCACGCATCGTCTGCGAATTTTTCCGCGAGCCGGACGCACAGCTCGGGTTTCTGTTCGGATCGTCCCTCCAGGCGCTTGGAGGCGGTATCACCATGGGGATGGTGCTGTCCTTGCCATTGATCGCGCTCGGCATCGTCTTGGTGTGGCTTGCCGCTCGCGGTCACACGTACACGGCGACAAGGCCGGCGTGACGCCGTTCGAGACCCGTGTGCGAGAAGTGATCGCCCTCGAGGGACCGATCACGCTCGAACGCTATATGGGACTTTGCCTCCAGCATTATTATGCAACGCGCGATCCACTCGGCGCCCGTGGCGATTTCACCACCGCACCGGAAATCAGCCAGATCTTCGGCGAGCTGCTCGGCCTTTGGGCGGCCGAAACCTGGATCGCCCTCGGTCGCCCGTCCCCGTGCCGTCTGGTGGAGCTCGGGCCCGGCCGAGGGACGTTGATGGCGGACGCCCTGCGCGCGGCCAAGGTCGTCCCAGAATTTCGTGCCGCCCTCACGGTTCATCTCGTCGAGACGAGTCCCTCGTTGCGCGACCGTCAACGGGCGACATTGGCCGCATCACAAGCGGAAGTCGCCTGGCATGAACGCATCGAGGATGTGCCGGAGGGCGTGGGAATTTTCCTCGCGAACGAGTTCTTCGATGCATTGCCGATCCGGCAGTACGTGGCGACCGAACGCGGCTGGTGCGAGCGCCTGGTCGGCTTGGACGAAAATCGGCTCACTTTCGGATTGA
The DNA here is from genome assembly GCF_056401005.1 of Microvirga sp. P4_G7. Lineage (NCBI taxonomy): Bacteria > Pseudomonadati > Pseudomonadota > Alphaproteobacteria > Hyphomicrobiales > Methylobacteriaceae > Microvirga > Microvirga sp. P4_G7. The sequence continues at coordinate 1,192 of NZ_JBFUKD010000704.1, forward strand.
GCGCCGAACCTGAATCGATCTCTCGGACGCCGGTCCACCTCGGAGATGTGGTGGAAATCCCGACGGCTTCGATCGCGATCGCAGACACTCTCTCGCGGAGATTGCGCTCATCGGGGGGCGCCGCACTCATCATCGATTACGGCTATTGGGGCCCCGCCCTTGGCGACACCTTGCAGGCGTTGCATGCACACCAGTTCAGCGATCCGCTCGACAGGCCCGGCGACGCTGATCTTACGACGCATGTGGATTTTCACTGGTTGGCTAGGGCCGCTGCCGCGCAGGGCGTGCGATGGCACGGTCCCCTGCGGCAAGCGGACTTCCTGGCGGCGTTGGGGATCGAAACACGCGCGCATTCGTTGAAACAGCGCGCGACGACGCCGCAAGCGGAGGCGATCGATCACGCTGTCGCCCGCCTGACGGACACGAGCGAAAGAGGAATGGGGGAGCTCTTTAAGGTTTTGGCGCTAACCCGTGCGGACCTCGACGCGGCCATCGGGCTTCCAGCTGGAACAGCCTTCACGACGGGATAAGGGAAACGATGTTTATCGAAGCGCCGGAGCTCRCCTCCTATCCGAACCTGAGACACGCTTTCTTCACGCGTCAGGGCGGTGTCTCGACGGGCATTTACGCATCCTTGAACGGCGGTCTCGGC
>NZ_JBFUKD010000705.1:0-1841 GCF_056401005.1 Microvirga sp. P4_G7
GTAATCAGCCGCGCCTTTTCTACCGCTTTTCGCCATATTCCCTGGTAGGGTGTCGCTGCCGGCGCATCCGCGGATCCGGCCGACGCGGCCCTAAAGATAGTGACCTGATGTTCGGCAGAAGAAAGAAAATAACGATTTCTCCATCTGAAGGTCATGAGAGCGACCAGCAGCCTCGTCTCTCACCTCGCTCGCCGAGCGAAGCGATCAAGCCCATGGCTGCCCCGCCGCCGCCACCCCGACTTCGCCGCCGCCGCGGCGGCATGATGTCAGCCGTCAGCGGTTTCCTGACCCTTCTGATCGCCATCGCCGGCGCCGTCATCTTCGGGATCAGCGTTCTGGAGAAGGAAGTTTCCGCGCCCGGTCCCTTGCAGAACGACAAGGTCGTCGTCATTCCCCGCAATACCGGCACGAACGAGATCGCCACGCTCCTGAAGCAGGAGGGTGTGATCAACCAGACCACCCTGTTTGAAGTCTATGCGCTCCTCAATCGGCAGCGCGGTCAGCTCAAGGCCGGCGAGTTCCTGTTCAAGGCCAAGACAAGCCTCGAAGACACCATCGATACGCTGGTCCAGGGCAAGGCGATCCTCCACTCCGTGACCGTCCCCGAGGGCCTGACGAGCGACCAGATCGTGGCTCGCCTCTACGACAACGAAATCCTGTCGGGCGATGTCATCGAGAACCCGCGGGAAGGATCGCTGCTTCCCGACACGTACAAATTCGAACGGGGAATGACCCGTCAGCAGATGATCAACAGCATGCAGGCGGCGCAGCGCCAGGCGCTGACGCAGATCTGGCAACGACGCTCGTCGGACCTTCCGATCAAGACGCCGCAGGAAATGCTGATCCTGGCGTCGATCGTGGAGAAGGAGACGGGGCGAGCCGATGAGCGGACGCGGGTCGCATCTGTGTTCATCAACCGCCTGAACCGGCGGATGAAACTGCAATCCGACCCCACCATCGTCTACGGATTGGTCGGTGGCAAAGGCACTCTCGGCCGCGGGATCCTGAAGAGCGAGATCGAGACGGCGACGCCCTACAACACGTATGTGATCGAGGGCTTGCCGCCGAGCCCCATCGCCAATCCTGGACGCGCTGCTCTCGAAGCGGTCGCCAATCCCTCGCGCACGAAGGACCTCTATTTCGTGGCTGACGGCTCCGGCGGCCATACGTTTGCAGAGACATACGACCAGCACACCCGCAACGTCTCGCGTTGGCGCCAGATCGAGAAGGCCAAGGCGACGACCGACACCAACGACGCCGTCGACCGGGTCGAGCCTGATGACGAGCGGTCCCAGGTCCCGGGCGGTGCGTCCGTCGCGCAGGACCAGCCAGGAGCCCCGGGCCGTCCCAATGCCGCCCGCGCGCCGGGTGGCAAGCCGCGTGCATTCGATGCCAGCGAGGGGACCAACAAGGACCCCCTCAAGAACAAGACATTCGACTTGAACACGGGGAAGAACGTCCCTCCGCTTCGGCAACCGTAGAAACCGATCTGCCTAATCGGGCTTCCTTGCCCAAGTGAGGAGCGCGGATTATCGTCCGGCGCTCTTTTTGTTCGAGGCTTTTCAGCATGTCGATTGCAAGTATGACCGGCTTCGCCCGCGAGGCCGGCCTCACGGGTGCGTTTCAGTGGGTGTGGGAGATCAAGACGGTCAACGGCCGCGGACTTGAAGTGCGCGTGCGAACCCCGATCGGGCTCGACGTGATCGGCGAAGAGGCACGGGCGCAGATCCTGAAAGCCCTCTCCCGCGGCCAGGGGCAACTGAATTTGGCGCTGACGAAATCGGCAGCGGCGCCGAAGGTGCGGGTCAACGCGGACATTCTGAAGTCCCTCCTCGCTGCCG
>NZ_JBFUKD010000706.1:0-1833 GCF_056401005.1 Microvirga sp. P4_G7
CGTGTGATGGCCGATCTCGCAGGCTTTGTCCTGGTCGAGAAGAAAGCGGCGGAGGTGAGTGTCAATCTCGACAAGCATCTTGTGACTGTCGGCAAAGAGTTCAGCGAGCTGTTGGGCGAAATTGTCAATGCCAAGCATGACGGAGTCCTCTCTCCTGATGAGTGCGACGCAATCATTCAGCAGTCCCGCGAAGGACAGACGGTGTTGGCCAATCTCGAAGCCGACGTGAAGCGGCAGAGGTCCGTCACGATCAAGTACAGCGTCTGAATCTCAATTTCTCATCCCAGGAGAAGTCTATGAGCAAACCTGAAGGCTATCTGACGAACCCGCTATATCGCGAGGTCAAGTCGATCCTCGATCGTGCCGGCATCCCGTTCCGTGTCGAGGCCGGCGCTCGCCATTGGCTGATCATCTATCGCGATCAGCACGGTCAGGAATGGAAGCAGCCGCTGCATCTCGGGCCCCATCTTCGCGTCGCCATCCGGCGCAAGACCGTCAAACGGTTCCAGAAGATAGCCTCCGGCTTCTCCCTCAGCAAACCAGGTAATGGCGCGGCAATGTCGCAAGCTGCGACCCGGAGCCGGGACCTCTTCGACGACAGTCATGGCGAGCCAATCCTCCGGCTCGTCGCGGATGCAATGTCGGAGGCACCGCTTCCCGATGTGGTTGATGGATCGATCGGCGACGCAACGATTCAGACCGTGAACGCCCGCCATCTCCATCGCTTCTTGGAGGTTGGAAAGGACTTTTCAAACTGGATCAGAGACCGCATCTCCACTTATCAATTCATTGAGAACGTTGACTATTTAGTTTTCGCCGAAATTGGCGAAAACCCCCAGGGCGGCCGACCTTCCAAGGAATACGCCATCTCCCTCGACATGGCCAAAGAGCTTTCGATGGTCGAGCGGAATGAGAAGGGCAAGCAGGCCCGCCGCTATTTCATCGAATGCGAGCGCAAGGTGAAGTCCGCTGACCCGATGGCGGCGGCGCTCCAGGATCCGGCTTATCTCCGGAAAGCGCTTCTCGTGAATGTCGAGAAGGTCCTTGAGTTGCGGGGACAGGTGAAGGTAATGCGCGCCGATGTCGACGCGTTCGACCGCATCGCGAAAGCCGACGGTTCACTCTGCATCACTGATGCCGCGAAGGCCCTTCAGATCCAACCCAAGGTTCTGTTCACGTGGTTGAGTACGAATGGATGGACCTATCGTCGAACCGGTAACAAGAACTGGCTCGGATACGAAGCGAAACGCAAATCAGGCTTCCTGATCCACAAGGTCGACACGGTTCCCGGTCGAGACGGTGAAGACAAGATCACCGAACGGGTCCGCGTCACGGCAAAGGGCCTCGCCGCCCTCGCCAAGATTTTCCCACCCGCCCTCGCAGCTGAATAAGGAGACCGCCAATGCGCCGCGGACGTCGATCTATGACCACCGAAGAAAAGCAATCCCGCAAGGATGCCAAGATTGCCGACAAGGCCCAGGCCCTGGCCGACAACGCGCTGGCGAAACTGCCGGCGGAGAAGGAGCGCCGCAACGAACTCTTTCGCGAAGGCGACGCCCTCAAGGCAGAGGCCCAAAGCGTCGCGGGGCAGATCGGACAGCATAAGAAGAGGTTGCACGAAGTCTTCGGCATCACAAAGCAAGCGCTCGTAATCCGAAACACCCTGATGAAATGTCCGGATGGTGWGTTCGACGCGACCATTCAGCAGACGTTGCTCTTCATCAAGGACATGGACCGTCCTGTCCAATTGAACATGTTCGAATTGCAGGCTGGAAAAGGCGTCGCAGAAGACGGTGATTCCGTCTTCGACAAGACGTCTTCCGGCGAGCGCCA
>NZ_JBFUKD010000707.1:0-1832 GCF_056401005.1 Microvirga sp. P4_G7
GACTTCGCGCGTCTGAAGAAGCCGCCGCTGACGGGGCTTCTCAAGCTCGGCATCATTCCCTCGATCGCTCCCTATCTGTTGCCCAAGGTGCTGCCGGAACTGCAGGTCCGCCACCCCGCGCTCGAATTGCGGTTGCGGGAAACGCAAACAAAGGGCCTGATCGAGGAATTGGTGAGAGGCGATCTCGATCTGATCGTCGTCGCTCTTCCTGTCGACCATACGGATCTCGCGACGCTGAGCGTCTTCAAGGACCGCTTTCTGGTCGCGCAACAAGCGACCTCCTCGAAATCAAAATCGAAAGATCGAATTTCCGTCGCCGACCTGGCGTCACAACGGTTGCTGCTGCTCGAAGAGGGCCATTGCCTTCGCGATCAGGCGCTCGGCGTATGTGCTCAATCATCCGCCACGATCGATACGACCTTCGGCGCTTCGAGCCTATCCACCGTGATGCATCTGGTCGCGAACGGCTATGGCGTGACGTTGCTTCCCGAGATGGCCGCGCGGACGGAAGCCAATGATAGGCGCATCCGCCTTCTCCCCTTCGCCGATCCTGAACCGACGCGAACCATTGGTCTCGCCTGGCGCAGATCCTCGGCGCGAGAGGCCGATGCGCAAGCGCTGGCAGGGGTGCTTAATGCCACCCGGGCGTGATGCGTCACCTCTCACCGTTGAGGCCGGTGGCGCGGCGTATCTGCTTGCCCCGGAAATTTCATAATTTCGATTGAATTTTGCGACAGGACTGATCTTAATTTCCTAGCTGTCGTTCACCCCAAATCTGCGATTGCCCCCGATCTGCTCCCACAGAACATTTCACTGACGGATTGACTGCATGTCTCAACCCACGTCTTACGAGCAATTGATGCTCGAACTCGTCAACACGGCGCGCGCTGCAGCCGGCGCCCAGCCGCTCGCGTTCAACGGCGATCTCAATGAATCCGCGGATGCTCACAGCGCTTGGATGATCGGCACGGACGCATTTTCGCATACCGGGGCCAACGGCTCGACGCCCACTGACCGGATGCAGGCCGCCGGGTATCAATTCAGTGGGTCGTGGGCATCGGCGGAAAACATCGCCTGGGCGAGCGTACGGCCACCCTCCGGGTATCCCGACGAGGTGCAACTGCTGCACTACAACCTGATGGACAGCCCGGGCCACCGCGCCAACCTTCTCAACAACACATACCGCGAGATCGGCATCGGATTCGCCACCGGCGAATATCAAGGCTGGGACGGCGCGTTCGTCACGCAGAACTTCGCACGCAGCGGCACGGGCTCGCTGCTCACGGGCGTCGCGTTCGACGACAAGGACGGCGACCGCGCGTACGATGTCGGAGAAGGTTTCGGCAGTGTCACCGTGACGGCGGTGTCGGCATCGGGTGCGCGGTTCGTCACCAAGACCATGACCGCGGGTGGCTACAGCCTGCCCCTGTCGTCCGGCGCCTATCAAGTGACGTTCTCCGGAAGCAACATCAAGAGCGTGACGAAGTCGGTCAAGATCGGCGCCAGCAACCAGAAACTCGATCTCGTCGACCCCGCCATCACACCAGGAAAGGTGATCGTCGGCACGAATGGCGCCGACAACCTGAAGGGTACCAACGGGACCGACCTCATCAAAGGACTGGGCGCCGCCGACAAATTGAACGGAATGGCGAGTGCGGACCGGATGTTCGGCGGAACCGGCAACGACTCTCTCTCAGGCAGTCAGGGCAACGACCGTCTCGACGGCGATTCAGGCCGCGACACGCTCCTCGGCGGATCGGGCAATGACGTCCTCACCGGCGGATCGCACGCCGACGTGTTCCAATTTCGTGGCGGATGGGGCCGCGACCAGA
>NZ_JBFUKD010000708.1:0-1823 GCF_056401005.1 Microvirga sp. P4_G7
AAAGATCGCCGACGGGGACAACTGGACCATGCCCGCCACGATCGACGACCCGGCGATCCTGGAGGAAATCGGCGACGCGCTGCGTGGTCGCGGATTGGCGTCCTAGAGGTGCGCCAGATCGCGGAATCGCTCAGCGCGGTCTATGCAGCCGATACCCAATTTTCGATCTTCAGATTTGGGATCCGCTGGAACTCACGCTCGTTGTTGGTCACCAACGTGATCCCGAGACTTAAGGCGTGCGCGGCTATCCAAAGATCATTGTTGCCGATGATTTCGCCTCGTCGCGACAGATCGAACCGAATCTTTCCATACGTTCTGGCTGTGGCTGCATCCAAGGGCAGAACAGGAATGAGCGTCACCAGTTGCTCCAGGATGGTCGATGCCTGTTCCGCGTTCCCGCTCTTGCAGGCGCTGTAGGAAAGTTCGCCATAGGTCACGACCGAGATGGCAGTCGAGCCCGGCGTGAGCGACTCGAACCGCTTCAAGACCTCTTGCGGGCGCTCCCGTCGAATATGAATGCAGATATTCGTATCCAAGAGGTAGACGGGATCAGGCATCAGAGCCCCGAACGATCTTGCGGCGGCGCATCTTCCCGTTCGAACTCGGGCAGCTGACAGATCAGGTCGAATGCTCGACCGAGATTGCGCGCCTTCTCGCGGAGGACGATCTCATCGCCACGGCGAAAGATCTCCACCTCGTCGCTTTTCAACCGAAACTGCTTTGGAAGGCGGACGGCTTGGCTGTTTCCGGAAATGAAGACTTTCGCTGTTGTCATAGACGCCTCGTGTATACGTAGTGTATATACATTCCGCGGCTGGATTTCAAGAACCCGACCGACGCACAAAAAAGCCAAGCCTCATAAAGGCTTGGCTTCCACATTACGGCAATGCGCTTGCGTCTCCGGGTCGTTCGCAATGCGCGGGCACAACGAACTTATTCGTCGTCGTCTTCGTCGTCCGCGCGCTTGAGTTGCTTGAGCTTGGCGAACACCGAATTGACGTCGATCGTCTCTTCCTGCTCGGGCTTCGGCTTGCTCATGTCGGCGAAAGGCTCGCTCGCGGGCTGCGGCGCGGTGGACACCTCGGCCGGGAGGAGCGTGCCGCCGGGCTCCGGCGCTTCCACGTGCGGGCGATCCTTGGCGGCGCGCTGGACCTCGAAATCGAGATCGATCTGCGAGCATAGGCCGAGCGTGACCGGGTCCATCGGCGAGAGGGTCGCCGAATTCCAGTGGGTGCGATCGCGGACCTGCTGGATCGTCGACTTGGTGGTGCCGACAAGACGCATGATCTGCGCGTCCTTCAGTTCCGGGTGGTTGCGCACCAGCCAGAGGATGGCGTTCGGGCGATCGTGACGCCGCGAAACCGGTGTGTAGCGCGGGCCCTTGCGGGTGCGCTTGACTTCGGGAAGCTTCACCTTGGTCTCTGCCATGCGCAGACGGTGATCGGGATCGGCCTGAGCCTTCTCGATCTCTTCGCGGGTGAGCTGGTTCGTGGTGATCGGATCAAGGCCCTTGATGCCCGTCGCCACTTCGCCGTCGGCGATGCCCTTCACCTCGAGGGGGTGAAGCTTGCAGAAATCGGCGATCTGTTCGAACGACAGCGACGTATTCTCGACGAGCCAAACGGCCGTCGCTTTTGGCATCAGCGGTCCTTGGGACATTAAGCGAACCTCCTTCGAGCCGGGCGCCGATTTTCGGCGCCGCACGGCAAAACTCTCTTGTGCTCCGTCCCGGCCGGGCCGAAGCATCTCTACTCACGATGTGAGGGAAACAGGTCGAATATAGGGAAATCGCGACGAGGTTGCAAATTCTAGATCGCGATGGG
>NZ_JBFUKD010000709.1:0-1819 GCF_056401005.1 Microvirga sp. P4_G7
TCCCGCTTCAACGTTCAGGCTGCAAAGGCAAGACTTCTGCCCTCGATACAACTCACCGGCGAGGGTGGTTTCCAAACGACCGCATTCCGTACGCTGCTCGATCCGGCAAGCCAAATTTATCAGATGGCGGCCGGGATCACGCAGCCGATCCTCGATGCGTACTACCTGCAAGGACAGGTGGAGGTCGATCAGGCGCGCTTCCGCGAACTTCTGTCCAATTACCAGAAGGCCGTTCTCGTGGCTTTCCAGGAGGTTGAAAGCGCGCTCGTGGCCTATCACAAGACCGCTGAGCAGGAAGTCTTGCAACGCAAAGCTGTTGAATCGTCGCAGCGAGCCTATGATATCTCGTTGGAACAGTTGCGAGCGGGTATCATCGACCGCACCACCCTCCTCGACTCGGAGCAAACCTTGTTTTCCGCGCAGAACAATCTCGTCAGAGTCCGTCTTTCGCGGCTGCAGGCCGTGGTGGATCTCTACCGGGCGCTCGGCGGTGGATGGGAACGGGCGCCGACCGTCGACGTGGCTCGGGTGCCATGAGAGGCAAGACCGTCTTTCTCGTCCTCCTGATCGCGATCCTCGCCGCTGCCGGTCTTTATTGGCGGGGCATCGTCCAATGGCCTGGGACCTCGGCTCAAACGGCGTCCGGACGCGGCAGCGGCGCGGGTCCGGGCAGCGCCGGCAGACGAAACATGATCGTTCCTGTCCTGGTCGAGACAGTCAAGAACGCAGACGTGCCGGTCTATCTCGACGGCGTTGGGACGGTGCGGGCTTTCAAGACGGTCACCGTTCAGGCGCAGGTCAGCGGCCGTCTGGTCAGTGTCGATTTCAAGGAGGGCCAGGAGGTCAAAAAGGGCGACCGCCTCGCCAAGATCGATCCTGTCATCTACCAAGCGGCCTACGATCAAGCCGTCGCCAAAAAGGCGATGGACGAGGCCAATCTCGACAACGCGAGGCGCGATCTGGAGCGTTATACCGGACTTGCCCGCTCCGACTTCGCGTCGAAGCAACAAGCCGATACGCAACGCGCCGCGGTGGCGCAAGCAGAAGCCCAGGTCCGGCAGGATCAGGCGGTCATCGACAACGCCAAGGCCAATCTCGATTACACGACGATCATCGCGCCCATCGACGGGCGGACCGGAATCCGCCAGGTCGACGAGGGCAATCTCGTCAATCCCAGTGACACGGCCGGCCTTGTCGTCATCACTCAGTTAAAGCCGATCACCGTATTGTTCACGCTGCCCGAAACCAAAGTTTCAGATGTTGCAGCCGCGGCATCTGCACGCGCGATTCAGGTGACCGCGAGCATCGGGTCGGAAACGCTCGATCAGGGTGTACTCGATGTCATCGACAATCAGGTCGATCAGACGACCGGTACGGTGAGAATGAAAGCGACCTTTCAGAATCTGGCGGGCCGGCTTTGGCCAGGCTAGTTCGTGAACATCCGTCTGCTGTTGAAGACTCTTCAGAATGCCGTGGTGGTTCCAGCCGTGGCCGTTCAGCAAGGGGCGATCGGGAGTTATGTCTACGTTGCGCAGGACGACAGCACCGTAAAGCTCACCAAGGTTGCGGTGCCGCAGCAGGACGAGGCGCAAGCTGTCATCGCCAGCGGTCTCGAGGTGGGACAACGTGTCGTGACCAGCGGATTTGCCAATCTGCAGGATCGATCGCGCGTCACGATATCGGGTGAGAACACGCCTCGGACCAGTGAAGAGCCGGCGCCACGCCGCCCGCGCCGCGCGTCCTCGGCCGAGCCCACGCGGACGCCATGAACATTTCCGCGCCCTTCATCGCGCGGCCTATCGCAACGGCTCTTCTCGCC
>NZ_JBFUKD010000710.1:0-1814 GCF_056401005.1 Microvirga sp. P4_G7
TGATGTTGCACTGGCTGCAGAAGACCGGCGCCGGCAAGCCGATCGCGCTCATGGGCGGTGGCACGACACGGGTTGGTGATCCTTCCGGCAAGGACGAGAGCCGCAAGCTCCTGACGGTCGAACAAATCGAAGACAACAAGACGAGCATCAAAGGCGTCTTTTCCCGTTTCATCGATTTCGGCGATCGTCAGTCGGACGCGATCATGGTCGACAACGCCGAATGGCTGACGACCCTCAACTACATCGAATTCCTGCGCGACGTCGGACGGCACTTCTCGGTCAACCGCATGCTCGCTTTCGACAGCGTGAAATTGCGTCTCGAGCGTGAGCACGAGCTGTCGTTCCTGGAATTCAACTACATGATCCTGCAGGCCTACGACTTCGTCGAACTGCACAAGCGCTACGGCACCGTGCTGCAGATGGGTGGCTCCGACCAGTGGGGCAACATCATCAACGGTATCGATCTCGGAAGGCGACTTGGCACGGCGCAGCTCTATGCCCTCACCTGCCCGCTCCTGACCACCGCCTCCGGCGCCAAGATGGGAAAGACCGCCTCCGGCGCCGTCTGGCTCAATGCCGATATGCTGAGCCCGTACGATTACTGGCAGTTCTGGCGCAACACCGAAGACGCAGACGTGGAGCGCTTCCTCAAGCTCTTCACAATCCTGCCGACGGCCGAGATTGCCAAGCTGGCCGCATTGCAAGGGGCCGACGTCAACGAAGCCAAGAAGGTGTTGGCGACCGAAGCCACGGCACTGCTCCACGGTCGTGAACAGGCGGAACTGGCAGCCGAGACCGCGCGCAAGACCTTTGAACAAGGAACGCTCGCAGAGAGCCTGCCCACGATCGAGGTGCCGTCCAGCGTCCTCGAAGCCGGCCTCGGCGTGTTGACGGCGTTCGGTCCCGAATACGCAAAGCTCCTCCCCTCCACGGGGGAAGCCCGGCGCCAGGTGAAAAGCGGTGGGCTCAGGGTCAACGACGAGGCGGTCGGTGACGAGCGGGGTGTCCTTCGGCTCAAGGACTTGACGCCGGAAGGCGTGATCAAGCTGTCGTTCGGCAAGAAGCGCCACGTGCTTCTCCGCGCAACGTAAGTCGCACTGCGGGCGGCACATGACTCTCTCGCCAGCCGGTCCCGTGGCCGCCGTCCTCGCGGTTGTCGTCCGTGAAGGAAAGGTCCTGCTCGTCCGACGTACCAATCCGCCCGATCAGGGACTTTGGGGATTTCCTGGCGGAAAGATCGAACACGGCGAGACGATCGAGACGGCGGCGGTCCGTGAATTGTTCGAGGAAACGGCCATCCTGGCAGAACCGAGATCCGTGCTGACGGCCGTTGATTTCATCGAACATCGCGAAGACGGCGCGGGCCAACATTTCATCATGATCGCCGTCCTCTGCCGATGGATGTCAGGGGTCGCCCAGGCCGGCGACGATGCCAGCGAAGCAGCTTGGTTCGATATCGCCGATCTCACCGCGATGCGCGACATCAGTCGCGATGTGGAACGTGTCGCCAGAATGGCGCAAGCGTCGATGGCAGACTAAAAATCCGTCTTGCTAGCGTTCGGGTGTCGCTGGCGGCCGCGCGGAATCCGCTTCCACTGTCCCAGCGCCAAAGAGCTTGCGCAAGAAGCCTGGCGCGACAGCTGACAGCGGATTGACCGTCAGCGTCGGAGACGCCGTCTGTCCCGACGCTCTGAAGTTGACCGCAAACAAACCCTCGTACTGGCTTCCTCCCAACAGCGGGCCGAAGAGCGGCACTTGCGCGAACACATTGTTCAAGCCGAAGGCCGGCACGAACGTCCCGCTGATGTCCAGGC
>NZ_JBFUKD010000711.1:0-1805 GCF_056401005.1 Microvirga sp. P4_G7
GGATCGTCGACCGCGATCGACGGCATGTTGCATGCGTGCCGGGAGGGACCGCGGGGCTCGAAGGTCGATCGCGTCCAGACGAGCGAGGCGGAGCCCGAAGCGGTCTCCAACACCTTCGGTGTCAGAGACACGCTCTAGGAAGACGCTCCGCCCTCGACCGGGCCGCCGGCTTCCTTCCATGCCTTGAAGCCACCCTCCACATGGGCGACGGGTGTAAGGCCCATCTCCTGCGCCGTGGCGGCAGCGAGCGCTGATCGCCAGCCTCCGCCACAGAAGAACACGAACGTCTTGTCCTGAGCGAAGACCGGCTTGTGATACGGGCTTTCCGGGTCGATCCAGAATTCGAGCATGCCGCGCGGGCAGTGAAACGCATCGGGAATCCTGCCTTCGCGTTCCAACTCCCGCGGATCCCGCAGATCGACGAAGAGGACGTTCTCCCGGTCTTTCAGCGCGAGCGCGTCCTGCGGGGTCAACGTCTTGACCTTGGCGTTGGCCTCATCGAGAAGCGCCTTGTAGCCGCGTGTTATCGTCTGGGTCATGCCGTCCTCCGATTGAGGTCTTTGGAAAACTGGGCATGATGGGCGAAGAGTCAACCGGAGGTGACGGTGCTGGGGTTTTCCATCCTCGATTACGGAGCGCTGATTTTCTTTGTCGCAGCGTGGCTCGGCTATCATTTCGCCGTCGAGATGACTCAGGCCGGGCGGCATAGTCTCAACCGCACCATGAACCAGTACCGCTATCGCTGGATGGAGCAACTCGTCGTGCGCGAGAACCGCATCGTCGATACGACGATCATGGCCTCCCTGATGAACGGTACGGCGTTCTTCGCATCCACATCGCTGATAGCCGTGGGCGGCGCCTTGACGCTGTTTCGCTCGGCCGACGTCGTCCTTCCCGTCTTCGCGGATCTGCCGTTCGACATTCAGCCGRCGCGCCTCGCCTGGGAATTGAAAGTCGTCGGATTGACGGTGATCTTCGTGTACGCATTCTTCAAGTTCGCGTGGGCGTATCGTCTGTTCAACTATATGGCGATCATCGTTGGTGCAGTCCCCGTGCTGCGGGCCGACAATCACGACGAAGCACTCGCCGTCGCCCGTCAGGCAGCGGCCATGAACGCTGTTGCCGGAAAACACTTCAACCGTGGGCAACGGGCTTTTTTCTTCTCGATCGCCTATCTCGGTTGGTTCTTGAGCGTCTATCTCTTCATGGCCGCGACGGCKGCGGTTCTGTTCGTGATGTGGCGCCGGCAATTTGTTTCGGACGCGCGGGCCGCCGCGTTGGGAGTTAAACATGGCGAGCATTGAAGACATTGAAGCCGCGATGCTCGAACTCGTCACGCAGCGCGGGGTCGGCAAGAACGTCGATCCGACGGAAGTGGCGCGCACCGTCGGAGGCGATCATCCGGATCAGTGGGGGCCGCTGATGCCCGTTGTACGCCAGACGGCGATACGATTGATGAAAGACGGCAGGATCGTCATTCTGCGCAAAGGCCGCCCCGCCGATCCCGACGACTTCAAAGGGATCTACAGGCTGACGTTGTCGCCTGAAACTTAAGGGCTCGGCGTCGGCGCCGGGAACAGGTCCGTCATGTGTCCGGCAAGGCGATACGCGATCAGGCCGGCCCATTCCTTCGTCGCCACGTCGAGCCGACGCAATCCATCGGACACGAAGGCGAACGGCTTGTTGATACCCGAATCCGCGCTCGTACGGAAATCGACGGGATAAGGCGTGACGAAAAACCCGGCCTGACGAAATACGCCGACCGCGCGCGGCATATGCCATGCGGATGTCACGAGCAGCCATCG
>NZ_JBFUKD010000712.1:0-1802 GCF_056401005.1 Microvirga sp. P4_G7
GCCGTAGATTCACCCAAATCCGCGGTGACGACCGCGGCGCGCCGTCCGAGCCGCCTGATCTCGGACGCCACACTCTCCGCCTCCGCCACCTCACCGCCCGAATGCACAACCACGTCGGCGCCGGCCTCGGCCAGGGCAAGGGCGATTGCACGCCCAATGCCCCGGCTCGAGCCGGTAACGAGCGCCGTGCGCCCTTCGATGCGGAACGAAGACAACACCGACATGGATGACATCCGTCTGAGATCAGAGCGTACCGTAACGCCGATAGACCTCTTCGACATCTTCCGATTTGTATTCGAGCCGCGCCTTGTCCTCTCGGTTCACCAGCGCCTCGGCCTCCACCAGAACACTGAGCGTCAGCGCCTTGGGCACGACGACGACGCCATCGATGTCCCCGAAGATAAAGTCTCCGGGATGGACTGTGACGGTCGAGGAAATTGCGCCCCGCAGGCTGACGGGAACGTCCCATCTGAAGTAGCTCCAGCGCATCTTCGCTTCCACAGGGGTGTGGTACCGCGCGAAAACGGGGAAGTTCATCTCGAGGAGATGCCGGCTGTCGCGCACGCCCCCGTCAATGACGGCACCGACGCAACCGTGCTTGATGCCGAGCGTCGCGTTCATCTCCCCATAATGGGCGACCCTGGTGTCGAAGCCGCAATCGCGCACGTCGACGCAAGGGTGGCTCATGGCCTTAAACAGTTTGATACGCCGTTCCAGAAGGTCGGGATCGCCGGTCGGATCGCTGACACCCTTGATGGTGAAGGCCGGCCCGGCGACGACCATGTCGGGCCGCAATGGCCGCAGATCGCTGGCCAGGCATTGATCCGGATAGCCGCGATGATCGAGCACATCGTAGATTACGCCCGAATAGAGACGGCGATAGCGTTCGATGACGTCGGTCATGGGCGGCAGAAGGCCCGCGCTGTCGGTGGCATCGGTGGTCATGTCATACTCCTGATAGAAGAAGGAGTGGCCGGACCCCGTGGATCCGGCCACGGAAAGTCAGGGCTGCAGCCAGGCCTCGCCGAGGTGCCAGGCGCCGCTGAGTTCGAATTTCAGACCCTTCAGCTTCGCCGTGGAGACCTCGCCCACCGGGCGCGTGAAGAGGAAGGAGTAGTAGGCGTTGTCCAGAAGAAGCCGCTGGGCTTCCAGATAATTCGCCCGCCGCTTGTCGCGATCGAGTGTTCCGACAGCGTCGTCCACGGCCTTGAACACGGCCTCATCGCTGATACCTGACCAGTTCGAGCCAGCTTTGCGGCCGAAACTTGCACCGAAGGTCTGGTCGGGATCTGGACGCGGCACGTTGATGCGCAACATCCCCATTTCATAGTTTTTCTTGAGAACCTTATCGACCCATGCCTGCCGTTCCAGCACCTCGACCTTGAGCGTAATGCCGGCTTCACGCAGCATGGCCTGGACGAGTTGCGCAATCTGCGTATCCGGATCGCGCTGGATGACAGAGACGGTCAGCTCGCCTTTGAAGCCGCTCTTTGCGAGATGATCTTTCGCCTTTGCCAAGTCGAACTTGGCCGCCGGGAGATCCTTGCTGAAGATCCACTCGTTGGGTGTGACGAGTGTGGGCGTGACGACGCCGAAGCCTTTCGAGACGACTTTATTGAGGGCGTCTCGGTTGATTGCGTGGGTGATCGCCAACCGCAGGTCCTTGTTGTCGAGCGGCGGCTTCGTCACGTTGTATGACATCCATTGGTGTATGCCGGTGAGTGCCGGAATACGCGTCAACGCCTTGTTGGCGTCGACATCTTCGAAATCTTTGACCTGCAGATTGTCGGCAAGTTGGACGC
>NZ_JBFUKD010000713.1:0-1800 GCF_056401005.1 Microvirga sp. P4_G7
TGGCAGGGTTGACGGAGCGACCACAGACTCCGTTTGACCCGGGCCGTTGTTTTGTTTCAAAACCCTTTCCGTTGGCTAAGAACGGGACGGTGCAATGCTCAAGGCTCTCATCTTCGACATGGACGGAACGCTGGTACACAGCGATCCCGTCCATCTCCGCGCGTTCGCCGAAGTGCTTGGCCCGGAGGGCGTCGCGGTCGACGAGGAGGTCTATCGCAATACGATCATCGGCCACACCAATCCGTCGATCTTCGCTTCGCTCCTGCCTCATCGGACGGTCGAGGAGCACGTGGATTTCGCCGATCGCAAGGAAGCGGCGTTTCGCCGGCTCGCCGCCGATCTCCAGCCCCTCGACGGACTCTTGGAGTTGCTTGACTGGGCCGAATCTCACGCCCTCGATATCGCGCTCGTCACCAACGCGCCGATGCTCAATGCCGACCACATGCTCGACATGCTGGGCGTTTCGTCCCGCTTCAGCGTGAAGGTGACGATCGAGCAGGTTGCCCGTGGCAAGCCTGATCCGCTTCCGTACCTCACGGCCTTGGAACGGCTTGGAGTGCCGGCCGAGCAGGCGATCGCGTTCGAGGATTCGCCRTCGGGCATGAAAGCTGCCAAGGGCGCAGGCCTATTCTCGTTCGGCGTTCTGACCGGCCTTTCCGCGGAGGAAATGCAGGCAGTCGGCGCCGACCGCACGATCGCCAATTTTCGCGACGCGACCCTCTGGGACATCCTGAGGGAACGTTCGCGCGGCTGATAGCCGAACCAGTCACATGGATGTGATTGGGTTACGCGGATGTGCCTTCTTGCGGCGCGCGACCGGTGCGTACTACCCCGCTCCCATACCTCGATACTCCTCCCTCGAACCGAACCAGGATCAATATGACGTCCAAGCTTCACACCATTGTCGGCAGCACGCGCCCTGGCCGGATCGGCCCCGGCATTGCAAAATGGTTCAATGATTTCGTCGCCGAACATGGCAAGTTCGAGCCTGTTCTGGTGGATCTCGATGCGTTCGATCTGCCGATTTTCGACGAGCCCGAACATCCGATGCGGCAGAACTACAAGAACGATCACACAAAGGCCTGGGCGAAAAGCGTAAAATCCGCCGATGCCTTCGTCTTTGTTACGCCGGAATACAATTATGGCCCGCCGCCATCGCTGGTGAACGCGCTCAACTACCTGTCTCGTGAGTGGAACTATGCTCCGGCTGGCCTCGTCAGCTACGGCGGCGTTTCCGGCGGATTGCGCGCCGCCCAGGCCGTGAAACCGCTACTGACGACGCTGAGAATGATGCCGATCCCGGACGGTGTCGCAATTCCGATGGTCGGAGGTCAACTCGACGAGAACAAGGTTTTCACCGCGTCCGATCYCAACAAGAGTGCGGCGACGACGATGCTCGATGAGCTGCATCGCTGGACCGGAGCCCTGCGCGAGCTGCGCGCGACACGCAAATAGACTTGACTGCCATCAACCCGCTTCCCGTTCCCAACCGTTGCTTCTAGTGTGCATGCGGGGAACGGGGATCGGGCATGGCCGAGGCAATTCGTTTTGTTTTGAGTAACTTCACGCTGACGCTGTTCGTCGTTGGATTGATCGCCTCCGCCATTTCATTGGCACGCCATCATGGGCCACGAACCCGTCGTGTGATTGTCGAGGCGCTGCTTTCCTGGTTCTTGTTTTTTTCACTCGGCGTGAGCTTTTTCTATAACTTCGTCATGCATGCCTTTTTCGGCGAGATGACGGCTCGCTTCATCGGGTGGGCAGACAGTCCGTTCCAGACGGAAGTCGCCTTCGCCAGCC
>NZ_JBFUKD010000714.1:0-1799 GCF_056401005.1 Microvirga sp. P4_G7
GTTCTATCCGTGAAGATGCAGGTCTGGGCGACGCAGCCGCCGTACTTCAATCGAACGACCCGGATGCCAACGATACGGTCAGCTACAAGATCGTGGATGCCAACCATAACGAGGTTCTGAATCACCCCTACTTCGAGATCGTGGGAGCCGCGATCCGCGTGAAGGCTTCCCTCCAAGCGCATGTCGGTCTCCACGACCTGCTGATCGAGGCAAAGGATGCGCTCGGTGCTTCAACTTACAAGACGATGACGATCACGATCATGAACGTGAACGAGGCGCCGTCGTCGATCGATTTCGGCGCGGCCAACGACACGACGCGCTCGGTCTCGAAGACAGCTGCATTGAACGCCGGCATTGGAACGCTTCGCACGATCGATCCCGACGGCGACCAGAGCTTTTCCTATTCGGTTGTGACGGCCAACGGCAGCTCGATCCCCGTCACCGGCGGCGCATTCAAGATCGGTGCAGGCGGCGAACTGCAAGTGGCGAGCACCGCCGCTCTGTCGGCCCTGTCGGGTCCTCAGACGGTGTGGGTGCGAGTGAGCGATGGCTTCCTGAGCAAATGGCAATCGTTCACGGTCAACGTCTACCAAAGCAATCCGCCGACGGCGATCAGCATCGGCGGGGCCAACGCGGGCACGCTCGCTCTCTCGGAGAACGGAACGGCAGGGCGCGATATCGGCGCTCTGGCCACAGCCGGGGGCGATGCGGGCGACGTCTACACGTTCTCGCTCGTACGGGCGAACGCGACGGACCCGGATCCAGCCGATCTTTTCCGGATCGAAGGGGGCGTCCTCAAGCTGAAAGCAAACGTCACCCTCGACCGGGAGGCCTATGTCAACGGCACGTTCACATTCAAGATCAAGGCCGTCACCAACGGTCAGTCTGACGAGGTCTTCGAGCAGACCGTGACCGTCGCGGTTGCAAACGAGAACGAGGCGCCTTCCGACCTCGGCGTGACGGGTGGCACCATCGCAGAGACGGCCGGCATCGGCGACGTTGTCGTCACGCTGTCCACCGTCGACTCGGATGTGGGAGACACGCATACCTACAGCCTGGTCGCCGACCTGGCGGGTACCGCGCTTCCGCAAGGTAATCCACTTTTTGAAATCGGGATCGGCGCAAACGTCAATAAGATCGTGGTCAAGGCGGGTCTCTCGGCGGCTGTCGGAACCCATGACTTGTACGTCAAGACGAAGGACGCCGCCGGCTTGTTCCGGGTCGAGAAGGTGACCGTCACGATCACAAACGTGAACCAAGCGCCATCCGACCTCGTGGTGACGGGTGGCTCCATTGCGGAGACGGCCTCCGTCGGCGACACAGTCGCCCTTCTCACGACCCAGGATCCTGATACTGGCGACACCCACACCTACTCGCTTGTCGCGAACGAGTCGGGCGACCCGCTTCCGCAAGGGGGCGATGCCCTCTTCGTCCTGGGGACCGGCGCAGACGCCCACAAGATCTTGGTCAAGGCGAGCCTCGGGGCGGCCGTCGGAACCCATGACCTGTACGTCAAGACGAAAGACGCCGCCGGCTTGTTCCGGATTGAGAAGGTGACCGTAACGATCACGAACGTGAACGAGGCGCCGTCCGATCTCGGCGTGACGGGTGGCACGATCGCAGAGACGGCCGGCATCGGCGATGTCGCGGCCGGACTTTCCACGGTCGACCCTGATGTGGGGGACACGCACACCTACAGTTTGGTCGCCAACCTGGCGGGCGACGCCCTTCCGCAAGGAGGTGATCCTCTTTTCGCTATCGGAAGCGGCGCAAACACCAACAAGGTCGTGGTCAAGGCG
>NZ_JBFUKD010000715.1:0-1799 GCF_056401005.1 Microvirga sp. P4_G7
GGCGTGGGTGACGACATCTATTTTGTGGATCACGTCGCGGACCGGGTCGTCGAAACGTCGGATTCGGGGTCCGATACGGTGGTGACTTCGGTCACATTCGCACTCAGCGCCGGCCTAGAGAATTTGACAGCCCGTGGAACCGAGGCAATCGGGCTCACTGGCAACGCTTTGGACAATGTCCTTATCGGCAATGCGGCCGACAACCGTTTGGATGGTGGAGCAGGAGCCGATCGTTTGTCCGGCGGAGCGGGTAACGACACCTACGTGGTCCACCCGCTGGACGAGGTTCACGAGCTCGCAGGCGAAGGCGATGATACGGTCGAGGCAACGTTCAGCTATGCGCTCGGCGACAATTTGGAGAATCTGACGGCGCAGGGGACGGCTGCAATCACGCTGTCTGGCAATGCCTTGGACAATGTCCTTGTCGGCAACGCCGCCGACAACCGTTTGGACGGCGGAGCGGGAGCCGACCGGATGTCCGGCGGCGCGGGCAATGACGTCTACCTGGTTGATCGAAATGGTGATCAGGTTCGCGAACTCGCAGCCGAAGGGATCGACACTGTCGAAACTTCGGTGAGCCACATTCTTGCGGCAAACGTGGAAAACCTGACTGCATTCGGGTCCGCGTCGCTGAACCTCAAGGGAAATGACCTCACCAATACCATCAAGGGATCGGCCGGACGCGACATCATCAATGGCAGTCGCGGCAAGGACGTGTTGAGCGGCGGCGGCAACAAGGACATTTTCGTCTTCGACAGTCGGATCGATCGCAACAAGACCAACCTCGACAAGGTGACCGATTTCAGCGTGCGCGACGACACTGTTTGGCTCGACAACGCAATCTTCAAGAAGCTCGGAAAAGGCAGCGCCACAAGTCCGAAGAAGATCAGCAAGTCGTTCTTCGCCATCAACAAGGCCGCCGACGCAAACGACTACCTGATCTACAACAAGAAGACCGGCGCACTTTTCTATGACGCAGATGGATCCGGCAAGGGCGTCGCGCTGCAGATCGCAACGCTTTCAAAGAACCTGAAACTGACTCAGAGCGATTTCTACATCGTCTGAGCATTCGTCACGACGACCGAAAACATTTCCTTTTTGAGGAGGCGCGATTTCACCAACGGACAGCGGCGGACACGCTGCAAAACCTTCGACCGACATTTCAGCGTACGTTTCACGGCACCGTCATGAAACGTTATTAACGTCATGATTGCGAGAGACTTTGCTCACTCGCGCTCAGATCGAAAACACCAACAACCTGAGGGACCTAATGTCGAACGTCTGGATCAACGAATTTCATTACGACAACGCCGGAACGGATACGAACGAATTCATCGAGATCGCGGGCCGCGCCGGAATCGATCTGAGCGGTTGGAGCATCGTTCTCTACAACGGCAACGGTGGTACAACCTATGGAACACCATTCGCACTGACTGGTCCGATCCTCGATCAGACCGGAACGGGATTCGGTTTCTTTTCGGTCAGCATCCCCGCAAGTCCTGGGCTACAGAACGGCGACGCGACAAGCACGCAGGCTGATGGCTTCGCGTTGATCGATAATCTCGGTAACGTCGTCGAGTTCCTGAGCTATGAAGGAACGATCACTGCGACGGCCGGTCCGGCTTCGGGCATGACCAGCACCAATGTCGGTGTGGTTGAGGACGGAACGGGTGCCCTGACGGGCTCTATTCAACGGCAAGGTTCCGGCAGCGATTCGAGCGCGTTCAACAGCTGGGTCGTAACAAGCCAGCATACGACCGGACTCAAGAACGGCGACGGGCAGACATTCATCCCGCTTC
>NZ_JBFUKD010000716.1:0-1797 GCF_056401005.1 Microvirga sp. P4_G7
GTCGAGAACCGCCCGGCAAATGCAATGGATGCCCGGCGCGAAGCCGGGCATGACGTGAATGCGGTTTTAGAGATCGAGGACGAGGCGCGCCGGATCTTCCAGCGCTTCCTTGACGCGGACGAGGAAGGTCACCGCGTCCTTTCCGTCGACGATGCGGTGATCGTACGACAGGGCGAGATACATCATCGGGCGTGCAACGATCTGACCGTTGCGGACGACAGGCCGTTCCTCGATGCGGTGCATGCCGAGAATGCCCGATTGCGGCGCATTGAGGATCGGCGTCGACATGAGCGAGCCGTAGATGCCGCCGTTGGTGATGGTGAAGGTGCCGCCCTGCATCTCATCGATGGTGAGCTTGCCGTCACGGGCGCGTTTGCCGAAATCGGCGATCTTCTTTTCGATGCCGGCGACCGAAAGGAGGTCGGCATCGCGCACGACAGGAACCACGAGGCCCTTGTCGGTGCCGACGGCGATTCCGATGTGGTAGTAGTTCTTGAAGACGAGATCCTGGCCATCGATTTCAGCGTTGACCGCGGGCACGTCCTTGAGCGCTTGAATCACCGCCTTGGCGAAGAAGCCCATGAAGCCGAGCTTCACGCCGTGCTTCTTCTCGAACACGTCCTTGTACTGCGTGCGCAGGTTCATCACGGCACCCATGTCCACGTCGTTGAACGTGGTCAGCATGGCGGCGGTGTTCTGCGCGTCCTTCAGGCGGCGCGCGATGGTCTGGCGCAGCTTGGTCATCTTTACGCGCTCTTCGCGCGACGCATCGTCCGGCGCGGAAGGTGCGCGCACCTGCATCGGGACAGCAGGTGCGGGTGCTGCAGCCGCGCCTCCGGTCGCGATGGTGGCGAGCATGTCACCCTTGGTGACGCGGCCATCCTTGCCCGTTCCGGCGACACGCGAGGGATCGACACCGCTCTCGGCGGCCAGACGACCGACGGCGGGACCGTTGTCCTTCGGCGCACCGGATGCCGGAGCCGCCGCCGTCTGAACCGGCGCGGGAGCGGCCGCCTTGGGCGTTTCGGCCTTAGGGGCCGGTGCCGCAGCAGCGACACCGCCCTCGTCGACCGAACCCAGCAACGCTCCGGGTGCAACCGTTTCGCCATCCTTGGCGACGATGTCGCCCAGGGTGCCGCTGACAGGAGCGTTGACCTCGAGGGTCACCTTGTCCGTCTCGAGTTCGAGAACCGGCTCGTCTGCCTTGACGGCATCGCCTGGCTTCTTGAACCAGCGGCCGATGGTGGCCTCTGAAACGGATTCGCCGAGAGTGGGTACGCGGATTTCGGTCGCCATGATCGTCTGTCGTGTCGAGGGCCTAGTGCCCGTGGAAAGGAAAACGGTCTTGCGCGGCCATTAAGCCGCGAAAGCCTCGTCAAGGAAAGCTTGCAATTGCGCTTGATGCTTCGACATCAAACCAGTGGCGGTTGCAGCGGAAGCCGGACGGCCGACATAGCGCGGACGATCCACCTTCGAACCGGCGGTCTTCAGCACCCATTCGAGATAAGGCTCGACGAAGGTCCAGGAACCCATGTTCTTTGGCTCTTCCTGGCACCACACGACATCGGCCTTCTTGAAGCGGGAAAGCTCAGCCGCCACGGACTTCGCCGGGAACGGATAGAGCTGCTCGACGCGCATCAGATACACATCGTCGAGCCCACGCTTCTCACGCTCTTCGAACAGGTCGTAATAGACCTTGCCGGTGCAGATGACGACGCGACGGATCTTGTCGTCCTTCACGAGCTTGATGCCTTCCGCGCTGCGCTGCGCATCATCACCCAGCACGCGGTGGAAGGA
>NZ_JBFUKD010000717.1:0-1797 GCF_056401005.1 Microvirga sp. P4_G7
AACTTGAGCCCAAACTCCACCTACGACGTCTGGAGTGGCGCGTCGCTCGAACTCAAAAATGGCCAAGGTGACAAYGTCGATCAGCACATTGTTTGCAATCGCGAGCCTCAGCTCGAACCTTGTTCGCACAGAAGCGTTACCCTCGCTCCTCAACTCGGGAGAGTATGCCCATGCGGTCCATGCTTGCGACGTTCACGCTGCTGTCGATCACGACAGCCGCACTGGCGCAGGTTCCGGCGGAAGTAGAACTCTGCCGATTGTCGGGACTCGCGGCGCTAAAGGAGAGGTCACCCTCGCTTGAGCACCTGACCTTCGACATGGAGAACCTCGCCATATCGAAGGCTGACACGAAGGTCGAGAACACTCCTATCAGAATGGTCATCATGGGGGACGCCTACCTTCAGCGCGAAAAAGGAGACAAGCCACATCGGTTCATCTGCCTCCTCAGCGACAACCGGAAGGTCGTATTGACGTTTTTTACTGAGCAATAACTGCGAGTCTGATGATGGGGATGCGCGCTCAGCGAAAGTCTGGGTGTGCGCCCAAGCGATTGCCGCGATCGAGTTTCGCGAAGACTTCCATGTCGTCTTCGTCGAGCGCGAAGTCGAAGATCGCAATGTTCTCTTTGATGCGAGCGGGTGTCGCGGACTTCGGAATGGTGATGTTCCCGTATTGCTGATGCCACCTCAAGGTGACTTGGGCGGGGCTTCTCTTGTGTTTTAGGGCAATGGCAATAATTGCCGGCTCCCCAAGTGCCCCTTTCGCAAGCGGACTCCACGCTTCCGTTGCAATGCCGTGATCGCGATGAAACGCGACGAGATCACGCTGTTGAAATGTGGGGTGCAGCTCAATCTGATTGACCGCAGGCACGACGCCCGTTTCGTTCATCAAGCGTGTGAGATGGCTTGCTTGGAAATTGGAAACCCCGATTGCTCTCACCCGTCCCTCGGCCCGTAGGGCATCGAGCGCCTTCCACGTCTCGACATACTTATCGATCATGGGCATCGGCCAGTGGATCAGATAGAGATCGAGCACATCGACGCCGAGGCGCTCGATAGTCTCGTCAAAGGCCCGGCGAGCTTCGTCGAAACCATGTCGGTCGTTCGCCAATTTCGATGTGACGAAGATTTCGGAGCGAGGTATCGAGCTACCAGCGATAGCTCGCCCCACCCCGCGTTCGTTGCCATATGCCGCTGCGGTATCTATGCCTCGATAGCCAGCTGCCAGCGCCTCTCCGACAAGGCCGACGACCTCCTCGTCGCTCATCTGTGCGACACCAAAGCCAAGTTGGGGAATGGCAACGTCTCGACCGAGCGAAATCGAAGGCACTGTCGTCATTCGGAGCTCCATGGGAAACTTGGTGGAACGCCTGTTGCCGGATAATTGCAAGCGACGACAGCGTCCGTACGCTGCGAACCTTAGGCGCGAGATCGAATTGACGCAAACGTCATATGGCGCAGGGTTAAGCCATCCTACAATTGATGCCGGGTCGGCATGCCGGCCTGGGCACCATGTGTCAAACAGGCGAGCGAGGCACCGCGGCACGCACGCGTGAGAGCTTGGAGAAAGGGCAGCCTCTCATCCAACCCGTTTGCCAATATCCCGACAAAGGTATCGCCGGCACCCGTGGTATCGACGGGGTCGACCGCTGCCGCAACGGCAACTTCGCGGTGACCGTCGGGGTGAAACGCGTAAGCGCCACGCGCGCCGGCCGTGACAACACAAAGGATGCCGCCGACCTTCGACAGATGTGCCCCCGCTTCTTCGAAATCGGTCGTCGAATGCCCGAGGATGGAT
>NZ_JBFUKD010000718.1:0-1791 GCF_056401005.1 Microvirga sp. P4_G7
GGGTGGAGAAGTGATGGCCGATGTCGACGTCTCGCGTCGCCACGGCGAAATCATGGACGCATTCGCCTCACTGCGCGACTTAATGGAGCCGACCCATGCGGTCTCCTACTCGCTCCTCGAAGAGCACCGAAAAGATCTTCAGGAGGCGCTCCGTCTGAAGGTCGAACTCGACGCGATTTCGGAAGCGATCCAGCGCACGAAGACCGAAATCGCGACGCTCCACTATGCTGGAGCTCAAGGACGCGAGATGGCGCGCGTGACCGACGAACTCGGCGCGATCGTCCTCGGCACCGAATCGGCGACGAATGCCATTCTCGCTGCGGCTGAACGGATCGATGAACTATCCGGCAATCTCGCGGCCCGCGTCACGGGGGAGGATCGAGAGTTCGCACGCGAGATCGGCGATCACGTGATCGGCATCTTCGAGGCGTGCAATTTTCAGGACATCACCGGGCAACGGATCAGCAAGGTCGTCAACGCGATGCGGTTCGTGGACGAGCGCGTGAGACAGATGATCTCCATCTGGGGCGGTCTCGAAAGCTTCAAGGAAGTAAAGACGCTCGAAGATCCGGAGCGCATCGGTGATCGTGCCCTGCTGAATGGCCCGGCACTCAATGCCGACGACGGGATCACATCCCAGAACGATATTGACGCACTGTTCGACTAGTTTGCGTTGTCGATCGGCAATCGGGCAAACAGCGGCCCGGTTGCCTAAACGACTTCCGACGGCATCCTACGCGGAGCGGTATTTTTCAGGACCGATGGGCGAGGGAAGCGTCAAGATCCTGGCATCGGCCAGGACATTTCCAAAGCGACGCAAATCGGCGTCAGGATCACCGGATCTGTCATTGAGCATGACGCGCCGGATTGCGATCGTGACATAGAAGCTTTGCAGAATCAGCTTAAAGAAAACAGTCGTGGAGGAATGGACGAATTCGAGATCGAGGGTGATCTGCGGATTCTGATCCCATTCAAAATGGCAATCTGCGGCATGGCTATAGCGCAAGGTTCCTGGCTTGAAGAACAGCTCCGTCGCAGATTCGACGATGTCCTCAATATTCGCGTGGAGATTATTGGCGATGTATCCGACAAAAATACCCGGATCCACGAGATAGAGCTCGGCCACCACATCGCGTAGATTCTGGGACAGAAGATCTTCGTACGCGCGCAGCTCCGCCTCCGAAGATCGCCTTCTCAAGTTTTTTTCTTGTGGCGTCACTTCGGCCTCGTGAGGATAAAGAACAGGATCTGGGCGACCGCGCGATAGAAATCAGGCGGAATCATCCGATCCACCTCGACACTGTCATACATGGACCTTGCTAGAGCCTTGTCTTCCACGACAGGAATATTGTGCCTTTCCGCGGTTTCGCGAATGCGCAGAGCGACCAGGTCGGTGCCCTTCGCGACGACGAGAGGAGCACTGGTCTCCTCCCGCTCGTAGCGCAAGGCTATCGCGTAGTGGGTCGGGTTGGCAATCACTACGGTCGCTCGGGGGACTGCAGCCAGCATTCGCTTGCGCGAGCGGTCCTGGGCGAGCGAGCGCAGACGCGCCTTGACCAGGGGATCGCCTTCCATCTGCTTGAACTCGTCCTTGACCTCCTGGCGTGACATCCGCAAATCGCGCTGCCACCGGATCCGGGACCAGATCAGATCGCCCGCCACGAGGACGATGGTGGCGATGCTGACCGCGGAGATGAGCCGGATCGCCATCGTCAGGATCATCTCAGGCACCAAACTGGGATCGCTGAACATGGCGCCTGCAACCTTGTACTGTTCCGAACGCAAGAGAAG
>NZ_JBFUKD010000719.1:0-1785 GCF_056401005.1 Microvirga sp. P4_G7
GTATCAAGGCTTATTACGGTGCCGGTCCCTGCTGAATCGATGAGAGCGTTGACCGCTAACCCATCAAATTCCACAGGGATCTCTTCCTCCGACTGCCGGTTCGGCCCAACTATGACCGTGGACAAAAACGGTTCGAGGTCCCGATCGGCGTCAGCGGGAAGCCAGGCGAACTCGAAGCTGGATGCGCCAACCGAGATCGAGATGATCTCAGCGCCAGCGCCTACTAGTGTCGAATGAAAGTTGACTAGTCGACTTGCAAGGTCGGGCTTAAGGGTCACTAATGGACCAGAGGCCAATGATTGGGACGTCATTCTCGGTCTCCAGCTTCGAGATCAAATGGCTCGCCAAGTGAAAAAAATCGATGCGAGTTGCTTCCCCTTAACGGGCGGGCTCCCAACCTTGCAACACACGGAGAGAGGTCCGCAAAACCTCGAAAATCGGAAAACCCGCAGATGGCTTTTGCAAGTTGAGGCTGGTGGCGTCATATACCCAAATGCGATTTACCGTTTGCAAATGACCCCGCGGTCCAACGGGCAGCTCTCTGTCATTGGATGACCATCACGTCAGGCTCCTGCCGGAAGTGCTCGATTACTTTGCGAAGGTGAAACTTCGCTTCTGCTCGGGGAATTGCATCGAGATCAGCCCCAAAAATTCGGAACGAGTCGTCAATAGCCCTGTGGCAGGCTCAACTTTCTCTAGGTACATCGCGAAATACCACGCTTGGAAARCTTGAACCTCGATGGGCAGCGAGCTCGATGCATTGGCGTAGTCGAACCATCCAATAAAGAGCACATGATCGTTGATTTCATCGCTAAATGACGCCAGTAGCTCTTCGTCTTCCCTCGCGAACCCATCCTTCGTCGTCGAGTGTTTGAATGCGTTCCTGGGCGCTTATAGACGACATAACCTGAAACGGTACCAACCCTCCGGGTGACGACATTCGCGGGAAGGGTTGGCCATGCTCCACGGTCCACTCCTCACCCCACGAACCGGAAGTCGTCGGCGCCAAGATTCGCGATCGCGATTTGCTTCAGGGTGATCACRCCGGAGGCTCCGGCATCGATCACGGTGTCGGCGCCAACCTGATGGCTCGCGGTCAACACCTCCTTCAGGTCTTTGAAGATCGTTTGCTTGAACTCGATGACGTCGCCTGACTGGAGGCCCTTGATGATATCCGCACCAAACTTGCCGCCGAAGACGAATACGTCTCTTTCTGCGGTGCCGGAGAGCTTGTCGTTTCCCTTGCCGGCCTCGATGCGATGGTCCGGTCTCAGGTCGACCGCCTCTGGCGTATCCGGCATGTCGAGGAAGCGCGACACTTCATCCGACATCAGTGACCACCCCGAGGCGGGTTCGCTCGTTCCGACAAGAGGTAACGAAGCTGTGTAGTCAGGATCCTCGCCACTCGCGTCGTCGGCGCCCGTCGCGAGGACCCCTCCATTGGAGGCATAGAGTGCCCATTCGTGCCTCCAGGTGCCATTGCCTTGAAGGGCCCAGGTCTCTTCCTTATAACTGCCGCTATCGTACGTAGTGGTGCCGCTCGACAATTGTCCCAAGGCGTTGCGGTGCAATGTCCAATGAGAGACACTGTCGTTACCGGGGTCGTTGTCGATGTCCGTGAAGTCTGTGCGACTCGTATTGTCCTTGTTCTTGATGGTGACAAGGTAGGGATCGGGTGCGTTTTCGTTGGTAGACACTTTGTTTGTCCAATCGACCGGCCCAGCGCCCTTGTTCCAGGTCCTTTCGACGAATTCGCCGCTCTTCAAGTAGGTCTTGCGCCAATCG
>NZ_JBFUKD010000720.1:0-1785 GCF_056401005.1 Microvirga sp. P4_G7
GGGCATAGCTTTGAAAAACCATTCCCGTCGAACGGCGATAGGGCGGATCGCCTGTGATGTTGCGATGTCCAATCTGGATCTCACCACTGGTCGGCGTGATGAACCCGGCAATCATTCGCAACGTCGTCGTCTTGCCGCAGCCAGACGGCCCGAGCAGAGCGACGAGCTCTCCCGGCGCTATGTTGAGCGAGAAATCGCGAACGGCGGCGATTCCACTATACGTCTTGTTGATGCGCGTGAGGGCGACCGGGAGCATTTAGATAACCCTCGAAAGCTTGACGAACCGGTCCGTCGCGAGAAGACCGAAACCGATCACTACTATTTGCACGACCGACACCGCCGCAATCGTAGGATCGAATTTCCACTCGAGATATTGCAGCATGGCAATTTGGAACGTGGTTCGTCCGGGACCAGCGAGGAAGAGAGACATTTCGAGATCGGTGAACGATACGATGAAGCTGAATATGGCTGCAGCGACCAATCCGGGGCGGATGCTGGGTAAGGTGACGCGCAGAAAGGCGGTAAGCGGATTCGCACCGAGGTTCATCGCGGCCTCCTCCAGGGATTCGTTCACGCCGACAAGGCTCGCTGAGATCAGACGGACCGTCCATGGAATGGTCAGAACCACATGGGCCGCGACGAAACCAGGAAGGGTCGCGACAGTTCTGACTCCAGTCCAGACCTCGAGCTGGATGAAGAAGATGTAGATGGCAGTACCCGCGACGATGCCCGGCACGATCAATGGCGAGAGAAGGAATGCATTCAAGGTGGCGCGGCCAGGGAAACGGCCCCGCACTAAAGCGACGCTCGCCGGGACGCCAAGAAGCAGGCCAGCCGTCATCGAGAAAAGCCCGACCTTTATCGAGGTCAAAAAGCCGTCGAGGAACGAAGCGTTTGCCCAGACATTGGCGAACCACTTCAACGTGTATCCCTTCGGAGGGAAGGTTATGACGGCATTTTCAAAGATGCTGACCCAGAACACGAAAAGCACTGGTACGAACATGAAAAGAAAGATGAGGGACACCAGCGACCGATAGAATGCTCCTGGAATCGAGATGTGCACCCCGATATTTCGACGGCGCTCCGCAACCGCAGTGACGACTATCCCCCTGTGCATCTCACACCGTCGATCTCACTGCCCGGGCGATTTCGGGCTTGATCAGGGGTAGGATTTGCGCCGTCGCTTTTCAAACGGCATTTTCTACTGGTCTTATAAGCATTATGGCGGCTTCAGCCGAGGCCAAGCACGACTTATTCAATGCGAGCAATTGAACCGAAAGCGGCCAGTGCCCTAGAGGTGCATGGTTCTACCAGCCCCCGACAACCGGCATCCAGTTCGGCCTCTTGGGGTCTGCGTGGAAGCGTGCGTAATAGTCGCCGACTTTCTCGTAGTAGGACTCGTAATGTCGCATCTTGTCCTCGTCGAGAGCGACTCCGAGGCCGGGGCCGGTCGGTACGGCGATCGAACCGTTCTCATATCGCATGAGACCACCCTCAATGATGTCGTCGGTGAGATAGTGATAATGCGCGTCTCCGGCGAACGTCATTTCGGGTATTGTGGCTGCGGTGTGCAGCATGGCGGCCAATTCGATGCCGAACTCCACGCCGGAATGCATCGCGACGCCGAGTTGAAAAGTCCGGCAGATGGCCGTGAGATCCTTCACGCCACGCAGCCCCTCCCAATAATGAATATCTGTGAGCACGATATCGACGGCGCGGGAACGGATGGCAGGCCCCAGGTCATCAAACTTCGCGGGGTACATGTTGGTCGCGATGGGAATGCGC
>NZ_JBFUKD010000721.1:0-1783 GCF_056401005.1 Microvirga sp. P4_G7
CAGACGGAACACATTCCCAAGCACCGGGCCTTCACCCAGTTTTTCAAGAACAACTTTCTGGCGCTGAAGACGGGCTAGCCGCCTTCGACCGCGAGCGTCCGCACGGCGACACGCCCCTTGTCCAAAACCAGGCCCAACTGGCCTCCCTTGAGCGCGAGCGCCTTCTCGCCAAAGAGGCTCCGCCGCCAACCATGGAGGGAAGGGACCTCGGCGGTATCGCTTTCGGCGATGGCTTCGAGTTCCTCCACCGTGGCGATGATCTTCGGGGCGACGCCTTCGTTCTCCGCCACCGCCTTCAGAAGGACCTTCAACAGATCGACGATCGCACCGGTGCCGCCGCGTCCACGGCTGCGCTCCGGCACGGGAATTGTCGCGGGGTCGCGGGCAAGGCCACGCTCCACGGCTTCGAGAATCTCGCCCCCGGTCTTCGAGCGTTCGAAACCGTTGGGGATCGACCGTAAACGGCCGAGGGCTTCGACGCTGCGTGGAGCAGAGACTGCCACGTCGATCAGCGCGTCGTCCTTGAGAATGCGGCCGCGCGGTACATCGCGGTTTTGGGCCTCTCGCTCGCGCCAGGCGGCAGCTTCCATCAGAACGGCGATCTCCTTCGACTTGCGGAGGCGGCCACCCAATCGGCGCCAGGCATTCTCCGGGTCGGCCTGATACGTCTCCGGGGAGGTCAGAACGGCCATTTCCTCGCTGAGCCAGGCGAGGCGCCCGTTGGCCGTCAGCTGCTCCATCAACGCCTCGTAAACCTGCACCAGATGGGTGACATCCGATAGGGCGTAGACCAGTTGGGCTTCCGTCAGGGGGCGGCGCGACCAGTCCGTAAAGCGGGACGACTTGTCGACGCGCGCCTTCGCGAGGTCATTGACCAATTGCTCGTAGGAGACCGAATCGCCGTAGCCGCAGACCATGGCGGCGACCTGAGTATCGAACAGAGGGGCGGGGACCAGCCGTCCCAGGTTCCAGATGATCTCGAGATCCTGCCGCGCGGAATGGAAGACCTTGATCACCGCCTCGTTCGCCATCAGCGCCATGAAGGGCGCCAAATCGAGCTCCGGCGACAGGGGGTCGACCAGATAGGCGTCCTCGGGATCCGGACCTGCCATCTGGACGAGGCAGAGCTTCGGATAATAGGTGGTCTCGCGCAGAAATTCCGTATCGACCGTAATGAACGGGTGGGCGGAAAGACGGGCGCAGGCTTGAGCGAGGTCGTCGGTCGAGGCAATCAGGTTCATGGAAAGGGTTTTTAACGGAAGCGGAGCAGATCCGCGACCCCATGTTCGCGCAATTCCCCATGTTCGTCCAAAAATCCGGTTTCGACCCTCGACCGCATTCTTTCCGACGTCTCGTCGACCGCGGCCCACTGGGCAGGGCCGTAGCGTCCGGCGGGTGTTCTGATATTGTTCTCCGAGGCGTCTCTCCTTGTCGTCGCCTCCAATGCCGCGGTGCCACTGGACGACGAGACCCGGTTCTTGGCTATTTCAGCCTTGCGCCTTGACTTCCCAGGGCGCGCATGAATGTTGCGCGAAACACCCAATCGAGCAGGCTTCCTTCCTATGACCGCCCCGATGCACCGTTATCGCTCCCACACCTGCGGCGCGCTCCGCGAATCCGATGTCGGCCAGATCACCCGTCTTTCGGGCTGGTGCCATCGCATTCGCGATCACGGCGGCGTGCTGTTCATCGATCTGCGCGATCATTACGGCATGACGCAATGTGTGGTTGATCCGGATTCTCCAGCGTTCAAACAGGCCGAAACCCTGCGTTCGGAATGGGT
>NZ_JBFUKD010000722.1:0-1783 GCF_056401005.1 Microvirga sp. P4_G7
GGATGTAGGCGTTGACGCGGTTCGGATCGGTGGAGCGTTCCACGATCAGGTATTGCGCGAAAAGGTCCGGCTTCTCGGCAAGACCTGCCTCGTACAGTTCCCGATAGGCGTGGATGAGCGCCGCCCGGATCTGAGGTGGCGTCGTAACGCCCTGGATCGATCGCGGATTGTCATCCTTCAGGACGTGCCGCGGATAGGTCGTCGCGATCCGCTGCTTAAAGTACCGCGCGGCATAGGCCGCAATGTACAAGGTTTCGACATCCAGGAAGGTGATGTCGGGCTGCCCCCAGGCATTCGTCTGGTAGGTCGAGACCACCCGATCAAGCGCTGCCTGTCCGTCTGCACGGAAAGTCACCGCGGAGATACCGTTCCGATAGAGGGAATCGCGGTCCGCCAACTTCCACTGATCCGCGACGGCTTTCGGACCACGCAAGCCCGAGAGCACGAGGGTCTGCAAGGGACGTGCGATCTCGACAGCTTCCGACACAGGCCGTCCGAGATTCTTGGACATCCCGATGACGGCGGTAATGGCCGCAGCCCACGCCCACGGTGCTTGCGGGTAGTTGTTGATTCCGAGGATTGAGACGTGCTGATCGTTCCGCCCGGCGCCCAGAGCGGTCTGCGCAGCCAGATTCCCTTGGTTGACGGTGAAGTAGTGCCCGAAGAGGCCGACTGTCGGGGACCACCGGCCCGACCCGCTGTCGGATAGGAACGAGCGGACCGCGTTCAATTGTGCCGCCGCGGCGTACGGCCCGCCGATATGGTCGAACGGCTGGTCGCCCAGCGCCGCGAGCGCCGCTGCCATGTCCACGTCGCCCGTGCCGCCCGACATCGCCGTGATAGCGATGGAGAGTCCGGCCGGATCAACCTCATTGCCGTCGAGACCAGCTTCGATACGGATCGCGTTGCCCTCGGTGCCGAGGTGACGCGCGGTGAGCGTGATGGTGCCGGTCGATACCGAGGAAGTGACCGGCGCGAGCTGAGCCCGATTGTACTTGGTGAAGCCCTTGTCGATCGCAGCCTTCAACGCGGCAGCGACAGTCGCGGCCGTATCGCCCGAAGCCACACCAACCGAGTACCGTTCACCGGCAACGTACCGTACGAGGGTGCCGGCAGCGGTGGCCGTGCCCGTGATGGCGATCGAACCGCTTGCAGCGGTGCCACTCGGATCCATCACAGGCAGAGCCCAGATCTCACCGACTGGATTGTGCCAGCGTCCAATGATCGCCATCTCGGCCAGCATCGAGCCGGCGCCGAACAGCGTATTCACGTCGCCTGCTCCGATATTGATCGGTGCGCCAAGCGCGGCGGAGCCAGCCGCCAGTTTCCGGCCAATGAACAGCGTCCTCGACGTGCCTGAGTACGGCGGAATACCGGMGTTGATTTCGAAAAAGGTGCCCGGGACGCGGATATCGCCCGGCATGTTTGAATATGCGACAGCCATCGCGGTTTTCCTTAAGTAAGCGGCCTGGAGTTCTGGCCGGCGGGTTGGGATTTCTTCTTCGAAGCGGGCTCTGCGTCGACCGACGCGATGGGCTGCTCCAAATCCGACACGGTGATGTCGCCGCGTTCAGCAACGGCCGCCCAATAGGGCGTCCACTCGACTTCCTGCCCTGATAGAGGGAGATCTCTCGCCCTGTCCGGGTCGGGGATTGCAGCGCCCTCGATTGAGGGTCTTACGAACTTGCGCTGTGTCATGGCTCACTCGCTGGGGATGGTGACGTTGACGCCCACGTACGGCGCATGCGGCTCTCCCTCACCCGGCTTCGGCTTGGGTGCGTTC
>NZ_JBFUKD010000723.1:0-1777 GCF_056401005.1 Microvirga sp. P4_G7
GGTTGGTACTGGGCCGTACAAGCTCAAGGAACGGAAGCCCGATCAGTACATCCAACTCACCCGTTTCGATGGTTACAAGCCGCGGACCGGGGAGGCGAACGGCTATGGCGGCGCCCGCAAGCCAGTGCTCGACGAGATTCGTTTCGTGCCCGTTCCCGACGCCAACACGCGGGTCGAGGGCGCCATCTCGGGACAGTTCGATTATGTGGATTCCCTGCCAGTCGAATCCTACGACCGCATCAAGGATTTGAAGACGACGAAGCCCGTTCTGCTGAAGCCGTTCGGCTGGCCCGTCTTCGTCATGAACACCAAGGAAGGTGTCATGGCGAATATCGATACGCGCATGGCCGTTCGCATGGCGCTCAGCATGGAAGACATGCTGGCGGCAGCGTTCGGCACCAAGGATTTCTATTCGCTCGACGGCGCCATGTATCCGAAGGGCTACGTGTGGCATACGGAAGCCGGTGTCGAGGGCAAGTACAACGTCGCAGACCCTGAGAAGGCCAAGGCGCTTCTCAAGGCGGCGAAATACGACAACAAGCCCGTTCGCATCCTGACCAGCCGTCAATACGAGTTCCACTACAAGATGGCTCAGGTCGCCGCCGAATACCTCAAGCAGGCCGGCTTCACAGTCGACATGCAAGTGGTGGATTGGGCGACGCTGACCCAACGCCGTGGCGATCCGGCCCTGTGGGACATCTACATCACRCACAGCCCGTTCCTTCCCGAGCCCGCCTTGATCGGCCAACTCTCCGAGAGCTCGCCCGGATGGTGGTCCACGCCCGCGCGCAAACAGGCGGTGGACGCGTTCAACACAGAAAGCGATCCCAAGAAGCGCATCGCTCTTTGGGCCGATGTGCAGAAGGTGATCTACACCGAGACACCGAGCATCAAGATCGGCGACTTCAACGCCCTGTCGGCGCAATCGCCGAAGCTCGAAGGCGTGGTGCCGGCTCCGTGGCCATATTTCTGGAACGTGTCGATCAAGAAGTAACGCCCCGTCCGTCCATCACGGAGGGCATCGTCCGCGGTGCCCTCCATTTCTTCGAGAGTTAGTCAAACGGCATGGGTCGCTACGTTCTTCAACGCCTGATCGGCATGCTCGTCGTCATGTTCGTGGTGGTCACGATCGTGTTCATCATCGTGCGGATTGCGCCCGGTGATCCGGCGGCCGTGATGCTCGGTCCCGACGCGACGGCGCAGGATGTTGCGGCGTTGCGCGTGCGGCTCGGTCTCGATCAGCCGCTCGTCGTTCAATATGGGATCTTCTTCGGTCAGTTGCTCCAGGGCGACCTCGGCGATTCCATCTTTTTGAACCGACCGGTTCTCACCGCTCTCGCGGAGCGTGCGGAGCCGACATTCTTCCTCACATTGTTTTCGATCCTCATCGCCTGCGTCATCGCGATCCCGGTCGGTATCATGTCGGCCTATTGGCGGGGCTCACTCTTCGACCAGAGTGCGACGACCCTCGCGATGCTCGCCGCGTCGATTCCAAGCTTCTGGCTCGGGTTGATCCTCATTCAGATCCTCGCCGTGCGGTTCGGCGTCTTTCCGGTGTCCGGTTATGGCGGCCCCGGCGCAAGCCTCGCGGTCCGGCTGTCGCATCTCGTCTTGCCGGCGATATCGCTYGGCGTCGTATCGTCGGCTCTCATTCTGCGCTTCACCCGCGCGAGCATGCTCGATGTCCTCAACGACGATTATGTGCGGACGGCGCGCTCGAAGGGCATGAGTGAGTTCCGCGTGATCATGAAGCATTCCTTCAAGAACGCGCTCATAC
>NZ_JBFUKD010000724.1:0-1768 GCF_056401005.1 Microvirga sp. P4_G7
GGACGTCGAGTTCCTGCTCCATCTGGCTGCGGGTCGCCTCCATCTCTTCCTTGAGATCGCCGAGGGTCCGCCCCTGGATTCGGGCGTTGAGATAGTTGCCCGCTTCGATCAATGCTCCGGCCGGAAGCCCGGCGGGGAGATCGAGGAGGCGGTTTTCGACGGAGCCATCGTCCGAGACCAGAACCACGAGGGCGCGGCTCGGATCGAGGCGTACGAACTCGATATGGCGCAGGCGCGTGTTGGACTTGGAGGTGACGACGACGCCGGCGCCTCGGGAGACGCCCGACAGCAAGCTGGAGGCTTCGGCGAGGGCGCTTTCGAGGGTATGTCCTGAGGCGGCCGCCTTCATCTGCGCTTCGATGCGCCCGCGCTCTTCCGCCGTGACGTCGCCGATCTCCATCATGGCATCGACGAAGAAACGCAGCCCGATCTCGGTGGGCAGCCGTCCTGCGCTGGTATGCGGAGCAAAGATCAGGCCAGCCGATTCGAGGTCCGACATGACGTTGCGGATCGAGGCCGGCGACAGCGGCATCGGCAGAATGCGGGCGAGATTGCGCGAGCCGACAGGTTCGCCGGTGGCGAGATAGCTTTCGACGATCTGTCGAAAGATCTCGCGCGAACGATCGTTCAATTCGGCGATGGCGCGGTTCTCGAAAAAACCGGAAGGGTGGCCGGGCACGTGCATGCTGTCTCGAAGGCGCTCGCTCATTTCAGTGACCCTACTATGTGCGAACGATCAAAGGTTTAAGCAAGGGTTTAACAGCCTTAGCTTGCTTTCGTCCCATGCGACCTCTTAAAGACGCAGGCTACGCACAAATCTGTGAAGGAAACTGCCATGCGGCCCTCCAAACGCGCGCCGGAAGAGATGCGCCCCGTCACCCTCGAGCGCAGCGTCGCCCGATATGCGGAAGGATCGTGTCTCGTCTCCTTCGGCAATACGCGCGTCCTTTGCACCGCATCGCTCGAGGAAAAAGGTCCTCCTTGGCTGCGCGGCACCGGCAAGGGCTGGGTCACAGCTGAATACGCCATGCTGCCGAGGGCGACCCACGAACGCACCCGACGCGAAGTGAATTCTGGCAAGCCGTCCGGCCGCACCCAGGAAATTCAGCGCTTGATCGGTCGTTCCCTGCGCGCCGTGGTCAATTTGCCGGCGATCGGCGAACGCCAGATCGTGATCGATTGCGACGTCATCCAGGCGGACGGCGGCACCCGCACCGCTTCGATCACCGGAGCGTGGGTCGCGCTCCATGAATGCTTCACCTGGATGCAGGGCCGCTCGATCATTTCGATCAACCCGTTGCGGGAGCCCGTCGCCGCGGTCTCGTGCGGAATATTCAAGGGGACGCCCGTTCTCGATCTCGACTATGCCGAGGATTCGGCCGCCGAGACCGACGCGAATTTCGTCATCACCGGATCCGGCGGCATCGTCGAGGTGCAAGGCACTGCGGAAGGCAAACCCTTCTCGGAAGAGGAGTTTTTGGCGCTTTTGCGGCTCGCCAAGGCCGGAACCGAGCAACTCATCGATCTGCAAAAGAAGGCTGTTCAATCGTAGGTTGACGCGAGCCAAACGGGATCATACTCCTCGGGGAAGAAATCATTCCCTAAGGTGACCCCTCATGGTTCGTGTGTTTCTGATTTTCCTCGCCACAATTGCCCTCTCCCAAACCGCAACGGCGGACCCGCTTCGCGATCTGGCGGGAGGGCAAAGTGGCCAGATCGAGTTCCTCTCCATCACGCCGACCGGGCCGACGGAGCTCATGGCCGGGGG
>NZ_JBFUKD010000725.1:0-1763 GCF_056401005.1 Microvirga sp. P4_G7
GGAATCCACCATCCTCACCACGATCCCGGTTCTCATGCATCTCGGCATGGTCATCGTCGGGTTGCCCTATGCTTTCCAAGGGCAGATGGGCGTCAGCGAAGTCATGGGCAACTCGCCCTATGGCGCATCGACCATCGCTGCGGGCGACGGTGCGCGTCAACCGAGCCCGATCGAGCTCGAAGGCGCGCGCTATCAAGGTCGGCACGTCGCCGAGATTGCAACGAAGCTCGCGAAGTAGATCAACGCTCGGCGGCGGCGCGCCGGAGGCGATCGTTGATCGCCTCGCCGAGTCCGTGTTCGGGAACGGGCGCGACGGCGATCGTCTCGACCCCTGACGCGTCGACGCGGCGCAGATGAGCGAACAGATTGGCGGCGGCCTCCGTGAGGTCGCCGTTTTTGCTGAGGTTGAGGGTGATCGCGGCACGATCCGCGCCGGCGACGGGGTTTGCCCCGAACAGGAGGACACCTTCGCCCGCGCGAACCTGGTCGGCGTTCAATCGAACCTTCGCGCGCGGCGCATAATGCGATGTCAGCATGCCCGGGGCGATGGGCGCGTCGTCGTCCGGTTCGTCGGCCACCGTCAGCGGACCCACGATCGCCTCGATCGCTTCCCGCGGAATACCGCCAGGCCGCAGCAATCGCGGCGCACCCTCGAGACAGGCGACGATCGTCGATTCGACGCCGACCTGTGTCGGTCCGCCATCAATGATCGCATCGATACGACCGTCGAGATCTTCGAGAACATGCCTCGCGGAGGTCGGACTGATGCGGCCGGAGCGATTGGCGGAAGGAGCTGAGACGGGTCGTCCGACCTTTGAAAGCAATGCACGTGCAACCGGATGGGAGGGAATCCGCAATCCGATGCTGTCGAGGCCGGCGCGGGCGAGATCGGACACGGTGCACGTCGCGGCGATCGGGACGACGAGCGTCAGTGGTCCGGGCCAAAAGGCCTCCGCCAAGGCCAGCGCAACCCGGTCGAAATGACCTTGCCGCTTCGCCGCCGCGAGATCGGCGACATGAGCGATGAGCGGGTTGAATTGCGGCCGCTGCTTGGCCGCGTAGATGCCCGCGACCGCCGAAGCATCGGTCGCATCGGCGCCGATGCCATAAACAGTCTCGGTTGGAAACGCGACGAGACCACCGGCGCGCAGGATTGCCGCAGCCTCGTTCAAGCCCGCTTCGTCGCCTTGCAGAAGCTGCGTCGGCACCATTGACCCCTGATCGTTCACGTCTAAACTATTACTGCTCGCCCGATTGGCCTTCCAGGCAGGTTGCCCAACTGGGTAACCTGTCCAAGTTGGTTGCCAAGGGGTTTAACGGCGCGTGGTGGCGCGTCAACGATCAAAAAGACACGACAATCGTGATTCCCGGGAGGAATCTCATGAGCTATCGCGCCCCCGTTTCGGACATCCTCTTCGCCATGCGGCACGTGGCGGGTCTCGACCGGGCGATCGAAACCGGACTTTACGGCGAGCTCACCCCCGATCTGGCGGAGGCGGTGATCGAGGAGGCCGGTCGCTTCGGAACCGACATCATTGCGCCCCTCAACAGAATCGGCGATGAAACCGGAGCCAAGATCGACAATGGCGTCGTGACGACCGCGCCAGGCTGGAAGGAAACGTACAGGGCTTGGACCGAAGTCGGCTGGAACTCCCTCACGGGTCCGGCGGCTTATGGGGGCCAAAACCTGCCGACGCTGCTCAATTCCGGTTGTGTCGAAATCTGGAACTCGGCGTGCGCGTCCTTTGGGATCGGGCCGATCC
>NZ_JBFUKD010000726.1:0-1758 GCF_056401005.1 Microvirga sp. P4_G7
CATCTGCTTCGAGGCCTGTGCATAACGTGGCTCATCCCGGTCCATGGGCTGGAGCGAAGCGAAACCCGGAAGAAAGCACACGAGAGACAACAAAACGAGAACGAAGCACATTCGGGAGTGACTGCGCTCGACGAAACCGGCTGCGCGCGACAGAAAGCTCTGTCGCGTCGTCATGCGCGGAAGTTCGTCGGCATCGGTCATCGAGAGCTCCGGCGGCATAGGAACGCCTTGTTCCCAGTGGCTTTTGCGCCGGCGAACGCCCGCGCAACGGGGGCTCTTCCCGCAATCTAGCGGCGAAGTCAAATCGACGCGAGGAAGCGTGACGGTGCGAGAACACCTTCAGACGGTCAAGCCGTATCCCGATACCGGCGGCGGTCCGTCCTCGACGGTTCGAAGGGAACCACCTCGCCTCCCCCCGCCGGGGGCACCGGGTGGCGCTTATGGGCCTTGACCCGATAGAGGTCCGTATCCGCCTGCGTCATCAGCGTCGCCAGTGAGGATCCGACCCCGCTTACGCATCCGATGCTGACCGAGGAAGCGACGTCTCCCCCCAGCTTGTCATGAACCGCGCGAGCAAATTGTTGGCGGATCTTCTCAGCGAGAATGTCGGCCGCAGGTTCATCGAGGACGACGACCGCACCAAATTCGTCGCCACCGATCCGGCCGTAGGTTCCGGAGGGCAGACAACCGGCCAAAGTCTCGGCGAAGATCGTAAGGACCCGGTCGCCCATTTCATGCCCGTAGGTGTCGTTCACGAGCTTGAAGTCGTCGAGATCGAACAGCAGGCAACTGACCGACCGGTTCCGATGGCGGGACGTGAGCTTTGCCGCCTCGGCAAAAAAGGCCCGGCGATTGGGAATATGGGTCAGCGGATCCCGAAGCGCCTCCTGGCGGAAAGCGAATTCTGCGAGCTCTTTGGACATCGAGAGAAGGAGGAAGGCCGATGTCGGGACATACACGACAAAGAGCAGCGCCATGGTCGCAGACCAACGTCCGGTGATCGTGTCGACGCCCGTGATCGAGGCGTCGAATAGCCCGAGGACGCCGCGAATGACCCAAAACAGGGCCGCAAGGGCAAACACGAGCACGGTGGCTGATTGTGACGTCAGGCGCTGCGGCGCGTTGCGCCACAGTTCGAAAGCCATCAATCCCGTATAGACCGTCGCAATCACCGACATGACTATCAGGCGACCGGCGAAGTGCGGCGCCACGAACGGCCACAGGGTCGACCACACCAGCAGCCCGATAAAGGCGACAGCGATATTCCGGGGGCGTCCGTTGAAGATGCGGCACCCGGCATATTGAATGCCGAAGGCGATCGCCATGACGGCGTTGCCGATGAACAGATTGCCCGGCAAAGTCTCTTGAGCGCCGCGGAAAACAATCCCAGCAGCTGCCAGACAGTAACCCAGCCCCCAAAACAATAGCGCTGGCGCGCGCCGGTTCTGCAACCACGCGAAGATCAGCAGGGCGCCGGAAACGATCGCGAGGACGATCGAGGCGGCTCCCAGGGACAAGGGGTCAAGCGACATAGGTCGGCTGGGGTGAGAAAGAAAAGGAGGGAATACCTTCCTTATCCGGAAGCACAGTTCGTTCCCCTACGTCAACGAAACATTTTGTTGCGCCCGGCCTATCAGCCAAAGCTTGCGCCAGCCTTTCAGGGCAATGGCCTGTCTTCAGGCATTAGACAGCCGCGCAACAGGCTTAGCGGATAAGACAATATACAGGTTCAAAGACACGTATTAATGGTGCATTGTC
>NZ_JBFUKD010000727.1:0-1756 GCF_056401005.1 Microvirga sp. P4_G7
GATCGATGCTGCGCGGCCGATCACTCCACCGATCACTCCGCGGCTTGTTTCGTCGCCTTTGCGCGCTTCAGGGGTCTGCGCGCGAGCACCTCTTTCAGGAACCGTCCGGTATGACTCGCCGAAACCTTGGCGATGTCTTCCGGTGTGCCTTGCGCCACGATCTGTCCACCGCCGTCACCGCCTTCGGGGCCCATGTCGATGACCCAGTCCGCGGTCTTGATCACTTCGAGATTGTGTTCGATCACGACGACGGTGTTGCCCTGGTCGGCGAGCTCGTGCAGCACTTCGAGTAGCTTCGCCACGTCGTGAAAATGGAGGCCTGTGGTGGGCTCGTCGAGGATGTAGAGCGTACGGCCGGTGGCGCGCTTGGAGAGTTCCTTCGAAAGCTTGACGCGTTGCGCCTCGCCACCGGAGAGCGTCGTCGCCTGCTGGCCGACATGTACGTAATCGAGGCCGACGCGCGCTAGCGTCTGCATCTTCTCGCGGATCGACGGCACGGCCTTGAACAGCTCGCGCGCTTCTTCCACGGTCATGTCGAGGACGTCCGCAATCGACTTGTCGCGATACTTCACTTCCAGCGTCTCGCGGTCGTAGCGTTTGCCTTTGCAGATGTCGCAGGTGACGTAGACGTCGGGCAGGAAGTGCATCTCGATCTTGATGACGCCATCGCCCTGGCACGCCTCGCAACGTCCACCTTTCACGTTGAATGAGAAACGCCCCGGCTGATAGCCGCGAGCTTTCGCTTCGGGCAGGCCGGCGAACCATTCGCGGATCGGTGTGAAGGCGCCGATATAGGTCGCGGGATTCGAGCGCGGCGTGCGGCCGATGGGGGATTGGTCGATGTCGATGACTTTATCGAGATATTCCAGCCCCTCGAGCTTATCGAACGGGGCCGGGTGCTCCATCGCGTTGTTGAGTTTCTTGGCCACGGCCTTGTAGAGCGTGTCGATGACGAGGGTCGACTTGCCGCCGCCCGAAACGCCGGTGATGCATGTGAAGGTGCCGAGCGGAATTTCCGCAGTCACGTTCTTCAGGTTGTTTCCCCGCGCGCCGGTGAGCTTGAGCATGCGGCTCTTCTGCAATTTGCGACGTTGTGCCGGAACCGGGACGCTTTTGGCGCCAGTGAGATATTGCCCGGTGAGCGATTTCGGGTTCGCCATGATCTCCTTCGGCGTACCCTCGGCGACGATGCGACCGCCATGGATGCCCGCGCCGGGACCGATGTCGAACACGTAATCCGCCTGCAGGATCGCATCCTCGTCGTGCTCCACCACGATCACCGTGTTGCCGAGGTCGCGCAGACGCTTCAGCGTCACGAGCAGACGCTCGTTGTCGCGTTGATGCAGGCCGATGGACGGCTCGTCGAGAACGTAAAGMACGCCCGTGAGACCCGAACCGATCTGCGAAGCGAGACGGATGCGCTGGCTCTCGCCGCCCGACAGCGTGCCGGAGGCGCGCGCGAGCGTCAGGTATTCGAGACCCACATCGACGAGGAAGGTCAGGCGTTCGCGGATTTCCTTGAGAATGCGGCCGGCGATCTCATTCTGTTTCTTCGTCAGTTTTTTCGGCAGGGCCGCGAACCAATCATGCGCGTCCTTCACCGAGAGCGCAGTGGCGTCGCCGATATCGCAGCGGTTGATTTTCACCGCCAAAGCCTCAGGCTTCAGGCGCTTGCCGCCGCACGCGGCGCAGGGCGTCTCGCTCATGTAGCGGCCGATTTCCTCGCGCGACCAATCGCTCTCCGTCTCCTTGTAGC
>NZ_JBFUKD010000728.1:0-1754 GCF_056401005.1 Microvirga sp. P4_G7
GTTGATGGCCTTGAAGTGCTGGTAGAGGCCTTCCTGCGTCGGCTTGTTGTAATAGGGCGTGACCACAAGGAGCGCATCTGCCCCCACCCTCTCGGCATGGYGCGCGAAGCCGAGCGCTTCCGTGGTGCTGTTGGAGCCGGCGCCGGCGATCACGGGAACGCGACCCTTGACCTCGTCGACACAGATCTCGACGACGCGCTCGTGTTCCCTGTGGCTGAGGGTCGGGCTTTCACCTGTCGTCCCGACCGGAACCAGGCCGTTCGTGCCGTTCTCGATCTGCCAATTGATGTGACCACGCAGCGCGTCTTCGTCCACGGCGCCGTTTTTGAAGGGCGTCACGAGGGCCGTAATCGAGCCTTTCAATTGAATCATGGTGACGCTCTCCGTGGGTAAGGTCTCAACTCTGTAGCTGGGAGACAGTTCTGGGGGGACACATAAGGGGTGCGGCCCATTAGCGCAAACATGGGTCCGTGATGTTGTCCTAGCCCGGCTGTTAGTGTTTCCTCAAGGCCGTTGTCTCACGATTGTGTTTCCGGTGCGTCGTTTACGAAGGTCAATGCGGGTTTTGCGTCCAATCAAACTTTGAATAAAAGCCGTTCAAGGGGGATTTCATGAGTCAGCAGCGTCTCGCGATCCGTCTTCTCGCCTCGGTTGCCCTTGCCTTTGGCTGCCTTACGGCCGCCCAGGCTGGCGGGACGCCGCCGGTTTCCCCGTCCGCGGCCCCTCAAAGTGGCATCCGCTTTGGCTCGGTGGACGATCAGATCGCGCCCGTCGTCCCCTTGAGTGACAGGGATTACTTGCCGCTGATCCTGAAGGCCTATCGCAGCGGGGACAGCATCGAGGCCGATATCCTCAAGACCAAGCTGACGATGYCCGGGGGCAAGGCGCTCGCGGAATGGTTCGCGATTCGCGGAGGGATCTCCGTCGGCTTCAACCGCGTCGCCACCTTTCAGAAGGATTATGCCGACTGGCCGCGATCGAGCCTGTTCAGGCGCCGGACCGAGGAGGCTTTCCTCGCCGCACGCAAGCCGCCGGCTCAAGTTCGCGAATATTTCGTCGCTCAGCCGCCGGTAACGGTCAACGGCCGTATCGCACTGGCGCTCGCCCTCAAATCCGACGGCTACGA
This sequence comes from Microvirga sp. P4_G7, assembly GCF_056401005.1. Lineage (NCBI taxonomy): Bacteria > Pseudomonadati > Pseudomonadota > Alphaproteobacteria > Hyphomicrobiales > Methylobacteriaceae > Microvirga > Microvirga sp. P4_G7. The sequence goes on from NZ_JBFUKD010000728.1 coordinate 1,127, forward strand.
CAAGGATGCCGTTGCTCTGCTCCGACAAGTGTGGCGGGAGGACAGCTTCGGTGGAGACACCGAAGAGAGGATCATGGACCGCTTCGCCGGTGAGCTGACGCAGGCCGATCACCGATTCCGCATGGAGCGGTTTCTCCTGAGCGAAAGTTGGGGCAGCGCCCTGCGTGCCGCCGGCTACGCAGGCAAGGACTATGCAACGCTGGTCAAGGCGCGGCTGGCTCTGTTCCAAGGAAAGAAGAAGGCCGACAAAGCCTTTGCAGCCGTTCCGGCCAATCTGCGCTCGGATTGCTCCTATCTCTTCTCTCGAATCCTGTTTCAGCGCCGCAGCGGCAATCTCGAGGAGGCGGCTCGGCTCCTCGCCCAGGCACCGCAGGATCCGGTCCAGCTCGTCGACGGTGATGAATGGTGGGCCGAGCGTCGGCGCATTACGCGAGATCTCCTCGATAAGGGCGATGCGAAACTGGCCTATGACGTGGCGAGCCGGCACGCGGCCGAATCGCCCGCGCAGCAGATCGAGGCGGAGTTTCATGCCGGTTGGATTGCTCTGCGCTTCCTGAACAACTCGGAGGCCGCCGCCAAGCATTTCGCCGCCGCAGCGCAAAGTGCCTCGACGCCGATCTCGCTCGCC
>NZ_JBFUKD010000729.1:0-1749 GCF_056401005.1 Microvirga sp. P4_G7
TGTCGGTGGCGTGTCGATATCCGTTTCGGTCTGGAAATCGTCGGCGAATTTCTCCTGCTCGACACAGAGTCGCTCATAGCGATCGAGCAGACCCTGCAGGATGTAGGCCGCAGCCATCTTGTCGACGGCCTCGGCGCGTTTCGCTCGCGACGTATCTGCGTCGAGGAGCGTGCGTGTCACCACCATCGTCGACATTCGTTCGTCCCAGAATACGATCGGTAGCGAGAGGAGAGGGGAAAGGTTGCGCACGAAAGCACGCGTCGCCTGCGTGCGCGGTCCTTCGGTTCCGTCCATGTTGAGCGGCAGGCCCACGACGAGACCACCGACGCCGTGCTGTTCGGCGAGAGCTTTGATCCGCTCGGCGTCGGGCGTGAACTTCACGCGCTTGATCGTCTCGAGCGGCGTCGCGATGTGATGTTCCACGTCGGAAAGCGCCAGACCGATCGTCTTCGTGCCGAGATCGACACCCATCAGCCGCGAGCGTGCCGGAAGGCGCTCGATCAGGCCGATCAATTCGCTGTCATTCGTCGTCATGGCGTTTCCTCGTTCGAGGTTTGCGAGAGGCTGGTGCACGCAGGACCCGGGGGCAAGCACTTTCGAACCTTGGCGGACGGTTTCCCGAAGCTGTGACTGGGTGACAGATGGACGCTCAAAGGTCCATGGCGTGTTCCGGACGCCCGGGCGTGCCCGGGCACGTTTTCTCGGCGCCGACCCTTTTTTTGGTTCTTAACGTTCTACCTGTAGTCGAAGCCTCCAAGTCCCATCTCCACCGTCTCCCAAGAGTTCTAGCTGAGGATCTACCCATGAAGATCACGTGGTTCGGCCATTCCGCATTCAGGCTCGATTTCGCCGACAAGGTCGTGCTGATCGACCCGTTCTTCACGGGGAACCCGGCCTTTCAGGGCGGAGTCGAAAAGGCCATGGAAGGGGCGACCCACGTCGTCGTCACCCATGGCCATGCGGACCACATCGGCGATACGCTCGACATCGCAAAGGCGACGGGGGCAACGGTCGTCACGAATTTCGAACTCTGCATGTATTTCGCCTCGCAAGGGCTCGAGCGGTTCCATGCTATGAATACGGGTGGAACGGCCGATCAGGGTGGCTTCTCCGTCACCTTGGTCCGCGCCGATCACTCGTCCGGTTTGGTCGAGTTGGGGGTCAATTTCCCTCTCGGCAGCGCCAATGGGGTGATCATCAAGGCCCCCGGCGAGCCGACCGTGTACCACATGGGCGATACCGACATTTTTGGCGATATGGGCCTCATCGCGGAAATTCATCAGCCGGACGTCGCCATGGTGCCGGTCGGGGATCGGTTCACCATGGGTCCCGAAGTCGCGGCGCTGGCGGTGCAGCGCTTTTTCAAATTGAAGGCGGCGATCCCTTGTCACTATGGATCGTTCCCGATGATTCTGCCGGACGCGGACCGGTTCGTTGCCGCGATGGACGGGAAGGGCACCCAGGTCGTCGTGCCGCAGAAGACGGTCGGAGTGCGGATCTGACGGGAATACCGGCCTCCGCCCCGGCGCGGTCGCCCTCCCTGAGACATATCTGACATTGCGACCTTGGCGGGCCGGGTGTTATAGCCCGCCAAACGCAGAGAAAAGGGGTTGGCCTCCATGTCGGTCGATCAGAACACGGTCCGGCGCATCGCGCGGCTGGCGCGCATCGCAGTGACGGAGGAGGATGTTCCTCATCTCCAAGGCGAGCTGAACGCGATCCTGTCCTTCGTGGAGCAACTCAACGAAG
>NZ_JBFUKD010000730.1:0-1749 GCF_056401005.1 Microvirga sp. P4_G7
TTCGTGAAGCTTGTTGAACTTCGAATTGCACAACACCAGACGATTGTTCGCGTCCCAGAGAACGAAAGCCTCGGAGATCGTCTCGATGGCGTCGTGGAGGCGCGCGTCGGCGCGGGCGGTCTTCTCTTCCAGTCCGCGCTGCTCGGTGACGTCGACCGCGATGCCGACGAGGTGGCTCGTTTCGTCATCAGGGTCGTTCATCAGTTCGGCGCGCGCGCGCAACCAGACCCATTCGCCGGACGCGCTGCGGATGCGGAACTCGTAGTCGAGGAGCGACGTGCTGGCGGAGGCGAGCTGCTCGGCGAGCGAATAGAGGTCCTGATCATCGGGATGGATCATGACGTTCACTTCGCCGAACGACAGGAACTCGTCCCGACGCTCGTAGCCGAGCAGGTCGTACATGGAATCCGACCAATAGATACGGCCGCGCCCGATATCCCAGTCCCAAAGGCCGCAACGGCCGCGGTTGAGAGCGGAGTCGATCCGGTCGCGAACCTTCTCGCAGACCTCGTCGGCGGAGCGGGCGCGGTTCGCCTGCATCACATAAGCGAGTCCCGTTCCGAGAAGGACGACAGCCGTCGCGCCGAGGAGCGAGATTTGCCCGAGCGTGCGCGCCCACCAGCTCGAGAGAAGGCGGGGCAGGGGTTGAACGATCGCGATCTGTCCGGACGAAGGATGAAGCGAACGAACCGTCGCGATGCCATCGTCGCCGTTTCCAAGCTTGATCGTCATCACGCCGGCACGGTCGGCGAAGAAAGTCAGAGGCTGCGACTCGCCGAGAAGATCGGTGAGTGATGTGGGAATAGCGTTGCCGGGCGGGTAGACCGCCTGAACATTGCCCTTGCTGTCCGCGAGCAGCATCACGCGGCTGCGCAGAAGCGCTGCTTCAGGCATTGCTCGCGCGAGATCGGCGAGCTGCGTCGATGCCGCGGTCGCATTGGCCGGCACTGTGTGCGTGCCGAGCTTTGCAGCCGCGAGCGATGCGATGACGTCGATGTCATTGATCGCATCGACCACTGTCTCTTCGCGACTGTTGCGCACTTGAATCCATGCGCTGGCCACGAGAGTCAGCAGAAAGAGTGCGAGCAGTGCCGGAACCGCAAGCCGAAGCCAGGATTCATACTGCTCGAGCCGGCGGTAAGCCGGGTTCGCGAATGTTCGCGTTATACCTAGAATCGTGCCCGCACGCGCGGGTACGCACGCGGTTGTCGCCCCCGCCATGCGAATCCCCCCTCGGAATCCATTTCGCCCTGTGGTCGGAACGATGTGCCGCATCTTCCCGAATCACTAATAATAGAATCGCGCGCAGGTGATTTGTCTAGCTATTCGGACGACGAGATTAACGAAATTTTTCGATTTTCCTGCGAACACGAATCGCAGGGCCTCGGACGTTCGAATTTCGTTGATTTATATACGTTTTCCGCTGTTCCTACGCGAGTGATCTCTGGACGATGTCGCCGGCGTCGCGAGACAGATCGGGTTTTTCCCTGATGCCTTCCAGGGTGATTTGCGCCTGCCGGCGTCGGGTGTTTTCCATCATCCGCCACGAACTGAATGCGGTGAGGAGCCGTGCGGAGAGCTGCGGGTTCAACGCATCGACCTGAATCACGACCTCGGCCAGCAGCCTGTACCCCGCTCCATCGGCACGATTGAACTGCGATTGGTTCTGCATCGCGAAGCTCCCGATCAACGCCCGGACGCGGTTCGGGTTATTGAGTGAGAAGGCTTCGTGCCGCATCAGGCGTCGCA
>NZ_JBFUKD010000731.1:0-1747 GCF_056401005.1 Microvirga sp. P4_G7
GATCATGACGATCGATTACCCGCAGGATCACACCCATCATCGCGCCGGCTGGTTGGATTTCGGCCCCGACGGCATGCTCTATATCGCTACCGGCGAGGACACCGTGGCGGCCAATGCGCAGATTGTGATCAATGGTGACGGGTCTACCAACCACAAGGGAAAAATCCTCCGCATCGACGTGAACTCGGATGATTTTCCCGGCAATGATGGCCGCAACTACGGCATCCCAGCCGACAACCCGACGCAGTTCGACAGAATAGACGAGGCGCAACCGCGGACTGAAATCTGGGCACTCGGATTACGCAATCCGTGGCGCTGCAGCTTCGGGCCGGATGGGAAGCTCTACATCGCCGATGTGGGTCAGAACACCTACGAGGAGATCAACATCGGCGCGGCCGGCGGAAACTACGGCTGGCGCGACGGCCCCGGTGTTTACGACGGACCGCAGAACACCGAAGGTTACACTGATCCGATCCACCATTACGGCCGCGACATCGGCGGCTCGATCACCGGCGGTTACTTCTATGAGGGGCCTGGGGAGCTGAACGGCCGGTACATTTTCGGAGACTTCAACAACGGCAAGATCTTTGCCCTCGATGTAAGTGGAACGGTCAGTGCCACGGATATCACCAGTCGCTTCAAAGATAGCAACGGCAACACGATCCAATTCGGTCACTTGTCTTCCTTTGGGCGTGACGGCCAAGGCAACATCTACGCCGTCAGCTACGCCGATGATACCTGGGGCAATGATACGGGCACGATCTACCGCCTTAACTTCGAGGCCGACGATCTCGGGGATTCTCTCGATGGTGGAGCGGGCGACGACATGCTGTATGGCGGTGCCGGCGATGACACTCTGTACGGCGGCGCCGACAATGACCGTTTGAACGGCGGAGCGGACAACGACATGCTCGGCGGCGATGCCGGCGCGGACACCCTTTCCGGAGGTAGCGGCAACGACACGTATCTGGTCGACGGTTTCGACACTGTCGTTGAAGCTGCGGGCCAAGGCACCGACACCGTTCGAGCCAGCGCGAACTTTGCGCTCAATGCCGGTGCAGCGATCGAGGTATTGGAGACGAACGACAGAGCGTCGACGGCAGCGATCGACCTCGCCGGCAACGCATTCGCTCAGCGGATCACGGGTAATGCCGGAGCCAATATTCTCGATGGTTTGGGCGGTGCCGATACGCTTGAAGGTCTCGATGGAAACGACACGTATATCGTCGACGGAGGCGATACCGTGACTGAAGGGCTGGATGCCGGAATCGACACGGTCGAAGCATCCCTGAACTACATCCTCGGAGACAACATCGAGAACCTCACGCTTCGCGGCGCCGCTGGGAGCGGGACCGGCAATGCGTTGGCCAACGTGATCTTGGGAAATGGGGCAGCCAATACGCTCGACGGAAGCGCAGGGTCCGATACCTTGCAAGGCGGAGCAGGGAACGACACGTACGTGGTCGACGACGTGAACGACGTCATTGTCGAATCGGCGTTCGAAGGAACGGACGTTGTCGTCGCAAACGTCTCCTTCACGCTCGCGCCCGACGTCGATGCCGAGATCTTGAAAGCCGCTATGGGAGATGCCACGATCGACCTCACTGGCAACGCAGGCGCCAACACGCTCGTTGGGAACAGCGGCGCCAATCGGTTTGACGGCGGGGCTGGCGAGGACACGCTGCTTCTTACCGGGAGCCGGGCCGATTACACTGTCGCCCGTAACACGGACGGCTCCCTCACAATT
>NZ_JBFUKD010000732.1:0-1739 GCF_056401005.1 Microvirga sp. P4_G7
GTCTATGATCCGGCGAAGGACGAGTTGTTCGTCGCCGAGAAGGGCAAAGGCGCCTACCTCAACAATCGCCGCATTCGCGTCTCCGCCCGTATCGCCATGGACGACGCGGTCGTCGCCTGCGGCATGCCGCATATCGGCAAGGGCGACCACGCCCTGTTCCTGCGCGAAGCGGCGAGCGTGATGGCCCATGTGGGCGGATCGCGGCGGTGGGGAGCGGCGGCGCTCGATCTCGCCTATGTCGCCTGCGGACGCCTCGACATCTACTGGGAGCGTGGGCTCAATTCCTGGGACATTGCCGCCGGCATGGTGATCCTGCGCGAAGCGGGCGGCTTCCTCTCCGATGCGGACGGCGGCAGCGATCCGGTCGGAAAGCGCAGCATCGCCTGCGGGAATGAGACCCTGCATCGCGAACTGCTGAAATTGCTCAAGAAAGCCAAAGCGTAGGGCGTTCGAGGGCGACGGCGGGAGGCGGGACGCGCTTTTCGCCGAGGCAGCGCAGTTCAGATGACCGCGATCTGCGATATTCTTGTTCGCGGCCCCGTCGAAACGCACGGCCACGCTTGATCCGTGGGGGTGGGACGGTCACATTGACTCCAGCCCCAGATCACCAACTTGGAGCATGTCCCCGTCGAAACGGCCTTCGCCGTTTCCGGGGTCGCTCTGGAGAGAACGAGCGCGCCGGAGATGGAATCCCAAACCCTTACCCCGCCACGCATCTATTTGATTCGCATGGCGGTCTTCCTGGTTCTGGCTGGGTTCGTCGCCTTCATCCTCTACAAGCAGATCTGGACCGCGTTCCTGGCCAATCCGGGCCTCAACGGCCTGATCATGGGCGTCATGCTCATCGGCATCGTCCTCGCGATCCGGCAGGTCTGGAGGCTGTTTCCGGAAGTTCGGTGGGTCAATACCCTCAGCCGTGAGGAAGAAGGGCTCGCCCTCCCGGAATCGCCGACCCTGCTCGCGCCGATGGCGGCCCTCATCAACAACCGCAGCAACCGGTCGCTCCTCTCGGTCGCAGCGACGCGTTCGCTGCTCGACTCGATCGGCGCCCGCCTCGACGAGAGCCGCGAAATCGTCCGCTACCTCGCCGGTTTGCTGATCTTCCTGGGCCTTCTCGGCACCTTCTGGGGCCTCATCGAGACGGTCGGTTCCGTCGGCCGCATCATCGGCTCGCTGAGGACGGGACAGGATGCGACAGTCCTGTTCGACGAGCTGAAGACCTCACTGGCCGGGCCCTTGCAAGGCATGGGGCTGTCCTTCTCGGCTTCACTTTTCGGCCTTGCGGGCTCGCTCGTCCTCGGCTTCCTCGATCTTCAGGCCGGCCAGGCCCAGAACCGGTTCTATACGGAACTCGAAGACTGGCTCGCCGCTTCGACCATGGATACCGGCCTCGACGCGACCGCCCGTCCGCAAGGGTCGCCCGATTTGACCGTGGCGCTGAACCGCCTGACCGCGGCGGTCAACGACGGTGCCGGGGGCCGGGCCTCGACGCAGGCGATGGCGAACCTCGCCGAAGGAGTGCAGGGTCTCGTCCAGCACATGCGGGCCGAACAGCAGATGATCCGTGACTGGGTGGAAGCGCAGGCTTCTCGCGAGAAGGATCTCAAGCAGATCCTGGATCGGCTGACCCGTGAAAGGCTGCCCTGATGCCCGCGGGAAGCGGGCGGCGCCGCGGCCGGCAGAGCGACATCAATTACTGGCCCGGCTTCGTGGACGCCCTGTCCACCTTGCTGCTCGCG
>NZ_JBFUKD010000733.1:0-1739 GCF_056401005.1 Microvirga sp. P4_G7
GATCGGCACCGTGACCATCGCGCTCGAGAATGGACTCATCCACCCCAAAACACCTGGCCTTCTGAAACTCGACACGCCCGCCGGGTTGGTGGAAGCACGTTATGAGCAGAATGGCCCGTTCATCGACAGCGTGCGGATCACCAACATTCCCTCATTCCTCTATGGCACCGGCTACGAGGTCGACGTCGATGGCCTGGGCACGCTCTCCGTGGATGTCGCGTATGGCGGAAACTTCTATGCGATCGTCGGACCACAAGCGGCCTATTCCGATCTCGCCGACGTGAACCCGTCGGACATTCTGCGCTGGAGTCCGAAGCTGCGCGATGCGTTCAATGCGCGGCACGCCATCGCTCATCCCGAGAATTCTGCCATCGACAAACTGACGCATGTGCTGTGGACCGGAAGGCCCCAGACGGAAGGCGGCACGGCGCGCAACGCCGTCTTCTATGGTGACAAAGCGATCGACCGTTCGCCCTGCGGCACGGGGACGTCGGCCCGCATGGCCCAATTGGCGGCGCAGGGCAAGCTCACGGAAGGCGATGACTTCGTCCATGAGAGCATCATCGGATCGACTTTCACCGGCCGCATCGAAGGGCGCGCGAAAGTCGGTGATCGCGATGCGATCATTCCCTCCATCGAGGGTTGGGCCCGCGTGACGGGTTTCAATACGATCTTCATCGATGAAAGGGACCCGTTCGCACTCGGATTTCAGGTCGTCGACAAGAAGTCTTAAAGCAGTAAGGCGGGCTTGCATGCGCATCACGGTCATCGGGGCAGGCATTGTGGGGCTCACCACGGCGCACGCGCTGCTGGATGAGGGTCACGAGATCACGCTTGTCGACAAAGGCGGACGGCAAGGGCGACCGACCGACGGCAATGCAGGATGGATCGCGCACACTGATATCCTTCCGCTCGCCTCGCCCAAGATGTGGCGAAACCTTCCTCGTTGGCTGCTTGATCCGCTTGGACCACTGACGATCAGGCCGTCGTATCTCCCAGACCTCGCCCCCTGGCTGACGCGCTTCTTGAGGGCGGCCACGCCAGGCCAGATCGAGCACAGCACGAAGGCGATCCGTGCTTTGAACGGAGGCGCGCTGCACGCTTGGCAACAGCGCCTCGAAATGCTCGGCTTGCAGCATCACCTGCGTGAGAGCGGCATCCTGTGCGTCTGGAAGAGCCGGAGCGGCTTCGAAGCGGCCGCGCCCCTATTCGTGCGGCAGCGCAATTACGGTATCTCGGTCGAAACGCTCGATCCGGCCGAGGTCAAGCGGTTGGAACCGGCGCTGCAGGGTGTGCAGGCCGCAGCCTACTATAACCAGGGGTGCCACGTTTCCGATCCGGCCGATCTCGCCGATGCTCTATTGAAATGCGCAATGGCGCGTGGCGTTCATCTGATCGCGGAAGACGCGATTGCCATCGAGACCAGCGCGAATGGCGTTGTCGTGAAGACAAGTGGCGGGCAACCATTGAACGAGAGTGATCGTCTGGTCATCGCTGCGGGGGTGTGGTCGCGATCATTGGCCAAGCAGGTCGGTGACCATATACCGCTCGATACGGAGCGAGGCTACAACGCCACGTTCGCTCCAGGCTCGTTCGGCGTCGGTCGGCCCGTCGCCTATGAGGGGGAAGGGTTCGTGACCACGCCGCTCGCGACGGGTGATCGTGTCGGCGGCGCCGTCGAGTTTGCCGGCCTGAAGGCTGAACCCAACCATCAGCGCACACGGGCCATGGTGCACCGA
>NZ_JBFUKD010000734.1:0-1737 GCF_056401005.1 Microvirga sp. P4_G7
GTCATCAGGCGGGCACCGAAACCATCCTCGATCGTCGTCGTCATTGAGACGGCGTTACCGTTGCGGTCGACGATCGACATATGGCTGGTGCCGTTCTCGATGCCCTGCGAGGCGCCCCACAGGAAGGTCTTCTGGAACGGCGGGTCCCCCGGTTTCGCCTTGCCCATCGATTTCGCCGGATCGACGAGTGCGGCGCGGGACTTCAAATAATCCCGGTCGGTGAGTCCCTTGACTGGAACGCTCACGAAGGCGGGATCAGCGACGAAGAGCCCACGATCGGCGAAGGCGAGACGGCCGGCCTCGGCAAGCCAATGGACCGCGTCCGGCCCCGGTTTCATTGCGGCCATGTCCTGCGTTTCAACGATTCCCAGGATTTGCTGCACGGCGATCTGCCCGGAACTCGGCGGACCCATGCCGCAGATCTTATAGACCCGGTACGCGCCGCAGACCGCGTCGCGCTCTTCAATCTTGTAGGATTCGAGATCGGTCGTTGTCATATCGCCGGGATTGGTCGGATGGGCAGCGACCGTCGCAACGATGTCCTTCGCGATATCGCCCTTGTAGAAGGCGTCGGAGCCCTGGGCGGCAATGGTTCGAAGCGTTGCCGCGAAAGCCGGGTTTTTCAGAACCGTGCCGACAGACTTGGGCTTGCCGTCCGATTCGTAGAAATAGGCGCGGGCGGCGGGATTGTCCTGGAGGTACTTTTCCTGCGTCAGCAGGCCGTTGAGGCGTGGCGAGATCGTAAACCCGTCTTCGGCCAGCTTGGCCGCGGGCTCGATCACCTGCGTCCAAGGCAGCTTCCCCCAGCGCTTGTGCGCCGTCTCCAGAAGCTTGACGGTTCCGGGCACGCCGACCGAGCGACCTCCGATGACGGCGTCGTAGAATTTCATGGGCTTGCCGTCCGGACCAAGGAATCGCTCCGGTTTAGCCGCGGCCGGCGCCATTTCCCGCCCGTCGAGCGTGATCACCTTGGCGCCGTCGAAAAACACCATGAAAGCGCCCCCGCCGATGCCGGAACTCTGCGGTTCGACCAGGTTGAGCACCAGCTGGACGGCCACGGCTGCATCCACCGCACTGCCGCCGGCCGCCAGGATTTCTCGTCCTGCCTGGGCTGCAAGAGGGTTGGCGGCGGCGACCATGTCTTGGGTTGTCGTCTCGAGTCGCTTGGTCGACCGACCTGTGGGCGCTTCAGGCGCTGGAGCGAGCGCCTGGGACCAAACCGGGGCGGACAGACAAGTGAATGTCACGAAAGTCAGGTAAAAGAGACGTGTCTTGGCTTCTCGGACGGTCATTTTACGCACCCCTCGATGATCTCTGGTGAGCCGCGTGACAGCGATGCATACTAAATACCGTGATCCGGGCGGAAACCACCCTGGTCCGATCTTTTCGGTTCGTGACACGATCCTGCCCAGGTGTCGGGTCATAGTACTTTCGTCTGACCAGGGAAGCGAGGAGAAGCGCTATGCACGCCTACAATCTTTTTCGCAGTAAATGGCCGGATGGACTGGTTTGCGCGGTTCCCGAGGAGCGGACCGTGCCGCGATTCGTGGCGGAGCCTCATTGGGCCTTCGAAGGCCGTCTCGATACCCGGCGCAAGCTGCCGTTCGGATTCGATTCCAAGGCTGCGGCGACCGGCGTGCGTTTCAATGGCTATTATCTGTTTTCGAGCTTTTCGCGCCGTCCGCTCGATGTCCGCAATGAAACGGGTCCGTGAATTTTGCAGATAAGCTGTGCGGG
>NZ_JBFUKD010000735.1:0-1735 GCF_056401005.1 Microvirga sp. P4_G7
ATAACGGGCCGATCAACCCCCTCGTGCGGCTCGCCTTCGAGCGGGGCGAGCGGTTGCGGCTGGCGGCGCAGGGGCGGCACGTGCTCATCGACGGCCGCCCGGCGAGCGGCCGCGAACGGGCCGCCAGCGCCCGCGCCTTCGCGCTTGCGGACGCCGCCGGCACGCGCTTGGCGAAAGAACCCATCGACCGGAATGCGGCGAGCGCCCTTCCTCCGCTGGGCCGTTTCGGCCGGCAGGTCGCCAAGATCCACGGCCTCGTCTCCGGCCGCCCCCTCGACGAGATCAGCCTGCACGACGTGCCGGAGATGGATTACGGCGACAATTTCTTCATCGCCGGCGGGCTCGGCTCGTATATCGCGCGCCTCGCCAACGGCCTGCCGATCGCGCTCGGCGTCGCCGTCACCGGCATCGAGACTACCGGGACGGGCGTTCGCGTCGTGACAGATGCGGGCGCGCTCGCGGCGAAAGCCGTCATCGTGACGGCGCCGATGGCGGTGATGCAACGCCGAGAAACACGTTTCACGCCGGCCCTGCCCGGCCCGGTGGAGGACGCCATCGCGGGCTTTGCGCAGGGCATCTACGAGCATGTGATCCTGCATTGGCCGAGCGCACCTTTTCATGGGGCGGACCGGCTGGCGCAGGTGATCGGCGGCCACACCGAGCTGCCGGGCCTGTTGACCCGCATCGACGGCACGCCGTTCCACTATGCCGAGCTCGATTCCAAGCTCGCCGCCCGCCTCGACGGCCGCGACCGGCACGCCGCCGCGCGCCTCGTGCGCCGGTCCTTGAGCGACACCTTCGGCGCCCGCGCCATCGCCGATCTCACCATCTGCGGCGCGACGCGCTGGCGGCACGATCGCTGGTCGGGCGCATCATGGGCGGTGGCCCCGCCGGGCCACGTGCCGGCGCGCGACCTTCTCAAAGCGCCCGTCGCCGACCGGATCTGGTTTGCCGGCGAGGCCCTGTCGCGCGCCCAATGGGGCACAGTCGGCGGCGCCTGGGAGGAAGGCACCCGCGCCGCCGGAGACGTCGCCGCCCATCTCGGGTTCCCTACCCCCACCGCCGTAGCCGGGCCTGTCCCGGCCACCTCGATCGGCTGAGCGCTGTGCCCCACGAAGCGAGGTCACCGGGACAAGCCCGGCGATGACGAAGGAGGGGTGGGGTCGCAATCCTCCACCGCTGTCATGGCCGGGCCCGTCCCGGCCACCCCGATCGGATGAGCGCCACGCCTCACGAAGCGAGGTCACCGGGACAAGCCCGGTGATGACACCGAGGGGTGGGTTGGCAATCCTCCACCGCCGTCATGGCCGGGCCTGTCCCGGCCACCTCGATCGGATGAGCGCCACGCCTCACGAAGCGAGGTCACCGGGACAAGCCCGGTGATGACAAAGGAGGGTGGGGTCGCAATCCTCCACCGCTGTCATGGCCGGGCCTGTCCCGGCCACCTCGATCGGATGAGCGCCACGCCTCACGAAGCGAGGTCACCGGGACAAGCCCGGTGATGACAGCTGGGGGGTGGGGTCGCAATCCTCCACCGCCGTCATGGCCGGGCCTGTCCCGGCCACCTCGATCGGCTGAGCGCCGCGCCTCACGAAGCGAGGTCACCGGGACGAGCCCGGTGATGACACCGAGGGGCGGGTTGGCAATCCTCCACCGCTGTCATGGCCGGGCCCGTCCCGGCCACCCCGATCGGATGAGCGCCACGCCTCACGAAGCGAGGTCACCGGGACAAGCC
>NZ_JBFUKD010000736.1:0-1732 GCF_056401005.1 Microvirga sp. P4_G7
CCTCACGACAGCGAGCGCAAATGCCCTTCTGAAGGTGATCGAGGAGCCGCCGCCACGCTCCCTGTTCCTGATCGTGAGCCACAATCCGCAACGTCTGCTGCCGACCATTCGCTCCCGTTGCCGGCGCCTTTTGCTTCGCCCGTTGGAGGCGGCTGATATCCGCTCGATCATCGATTCCGTAGGGGAGCCATGGGCCGGAACGGACAGCGGCGTCCTCGATCGCGCCATTGCCTTGGGCGAGGGCTCGGCACGGCGGACATTGGAACTTCTCGACGCGGACAAGGTCACCTCGATCGACCGCGTAACCAATCTTCTCGATGCCCTCCCGCGGACGGATACGCGGCAGATCCTCGGGCTCGCCGATGCGCTCGCGAGGCGCGACGCGGACGAGACGTATGCCTTGACGTTGGAGACGATCCAGCGCTGGGTGAGCGACAAGCTTCACGAGAAGGCCCATCTCGGCGTCCAGCGCCTTGCGCCCCTTGTGGAGGTATGTGACAAGATCGCCCGCTCGGCGCGTGAGATCGATATTTTCAACCTCGACCGCCGGCCCTTCATTCTGGCGCTGTTCGACGATCTGGCCGAAGCGGTTCGGCGAACGGCCTGAGCTTTTCCGGGCAAGAGGACCGTCATGGCCGACAAGAAAAAATACTACATCACGACGGCTATCTCCTACCCGAACGGTGCCCCTCATATCGGTCACGCCTATGAGATCGTCGCGTCGGACGCGATCGCGCGCTTCAAGCGCATCGACGGCTATGACGTCTTCTTCATGACAGGGACCGACGAGCACGGCCTGAAGATCCAACAGACGGCCGACCGCAGCGCGACGACGCCGAAGGCGTTCGTCGACGAGATGGCGGCGAAGTTCAAGGCCATGGCCGACCGCCTGAACTGCTCCTACGATCGTTTCATCCGCACCACGGACGCCGACCATCTGCCGTCGACGCAGGAACTCTGGCGCCGCATGCAGGAGAGGGGGGACATCTATCTCTCCAAATATTCCGGCTGGTACTCGGTTCGCGACGAGGCCTATTTCGATGAATCCGAACTCACCAAGCAGCCGGACGGCAGTTGGCGCGCGCCAACCGGCACACCGGTCGAGTGGATCGAGGAGGAGAGCTACTTCTTCAAGCTCTCGGCCTACCAGGATCGGTTGCTGAAATTCTACGAGGACAATCCGGATTTCATCAGCCCGGAAACCCGCCGCAACGAAATCGTCAGCTTCGTCAAATCCGGTCTTCAGGACCTTTCGATCAGTCGCACGACTTTCAACTGGGGTCTGCCTGTCCCGGGCGATCCAAAGCATGTCATGTATGTCTGGATCGACGCCTTGAACAACTACATCACCGGGTGTGGCTTTCCGAACGAGAACGACCCGCGCTGGCATTATTGGCCGGCCGACGTGCACATCATCGGAAAAGACATCGTCCGCTTCCACACGGTGTATTGGCCGGCCTTCCTGATGTCGGCGAACCTGCCTTTGCCGAAGCGGGTCTTCGGGCATGGGTTCCTGTTCAACCGAGGCGAGAAAATGTCGAAGTCGGTCGGCAACGTGATCGACCCGTTCGATCTCGCCGACACCTATGGCGTCGATCAGTTGCGCTATTTCTTCATGCGTGAGGTGCCGTTCGGCCAGGATGGCAATTATTCGCATGAGGCGATCGTCAATCGTATCAATGCGGATCTTGCCAACGACCTCGGAAACCTGGCGCAGCGATCGCTGTCCATG
>NZ_JBFUKD010000737.1:0-1731 GCF_056401005.1 Microvirga sp. P4_G7
CCTCTCCCCTGATGAGTGCGACGCAATCATTCAGCAGTCCCGAGAAGGGCAGACCGCTTTGGCCAATCTCGAAGCTGACATGAAGCGACAAAACTCCATCGTCTCGATCAAGACCCACGTCTGACACCACCCCCGCACAACGGAGATCGCCAATGCGCCGCGGACGCCGACCCATGACCACCGAAGAGAAGCAGGCCCGCAAGGATGCCAAGACCGCCGACAAGGCCCAGGCCCTTGCCGACAACTCATTGGCGAAGCTGCCAGCAGAGAAGGAGCGTCGCGACGAGCTCTTCCGCGAAGGCGAAGCACTCAAAGCCGAAGCGCAGGGCGTCGCCGGCCAGATCGGACAGCACAAGAAGCGCCTGCATGAGGTCTTCGGCATCACGAAGGAGGCGATGCAGATCCGCGCGATCCTCGTGAAGTGCAAGGACGGCGTCTACGAGGCGACCGTCGAGCAGCTCAAACTCTTCCTAGAAGACATCGGCCGGCCGTTCCAGCTTTCAATGTTCACCGCGAAGCCGGGGCAGGGCGTGGCGGAGGATGGCGAATCCGTCTTCGACAAGACGTCTTCCGGCGAGCGCCAYGATGCTGAGCGATTGGACGATCCCGGCCGGGCGCGGCGSCGCAAGGCYGACGCAGCGCCGCCGCMGGCACCGTCTCCSGCRATGCCTTTGGACGAAGCGAAAGCGGCGTTCGAGGCCAACGCTCACAAGGCACCGAAGCCGAAATCWGACGAGCCRCCTTCTCCGCCGTCGAATGACGATGACGAGGATCTCCGCCCTCGCTTCCTCAAGAACAAGTCTRGCGAYCCYCTTCCSGGGGCCGAAGGAACGGGAAGCTACAAGCTCCAGTAAATCGAGGCGRAYGTGAAACTCTTGGCGCTCGACGTCGCGACRAAGACCGGATTCGGAATTGGAACGGCGGGAGAAATCCCGCCGCGGTCCGACACCGTTCGCCTGAAGAAGCCRSAAGACGATGTCCAAGTCGCATGGCGAAATATCGGCTTCTTTCTCAGGGACCTATTTGTYTGTGACAARCCAGATCTRATCGCCGTCGAGTCGCCSATGCACCCGGCWGGGCAGCGCAGTCCCGATGCTGTCGTTCTTCAATGGGGCTGCATGTCGGTCGTGACGTTCGTCGCGGCCGCCTACGAAATCCCCGTCGAATGGGTCAACGCGCAAACGGTTGCCAAGCACTTCATCGGACAAGCGCGTTTCTCAGGCCCGAAAAGCCGTGAATTGAAAAAGGCRGCCACGATCGAGCGAGCGCAGTTGCTCGGGTACATCCCGAAAGGCTGCAGAGATGACGATCGTGCCGACGCCTGTGCCGTATTCGACTACGCATCCGCCCGGTTCTGCAGGGTGCGTCCGCGCGAGCTTCTCATGTTCGGGGAGCGGGCCTGATGGCGCAGAGCCCCAACTTCTTTCGCAAGCCCGCGCCCGCTCATGAACCGCCACGCGGCCATGAACTGAAGCTCCGGTGTGTGGAGTGCGCAGAGCCTGCAAGTTTCGGTGAGGGCTCATGTCTTCATCGCGGGGTCGAAGGGACGTGGTGGTGCAGCGATCACGCCCCAGAGCGCCTACGGCATCCGTCTCGTTCCCTTTCCCAAATCGAGAACTCCCCATGAAAATGTTCAGCATCGATGAAATTCAGCGCCCCGCTGCCGGCAAACTCATGAAGGAGATGACCGAGATCATGGGAGATCTCGCATCCATCCAATCGCGCGTTGCC
>NZ_JBFUKD010000738.1:0-1730 GCF_056401005.1 Microvirga sp. P4_G7
CTCGTAGACGGAGCAGCAGAAGGCAGGGCACTTGTTGCAATCGAAATAGGCGCGCGGCTGTTCGTCAGTGATTACCCGCTCTGCCATGCCAACTCCTTGAAAACCTATTTCGATATCATGGACGAAGACGCTCTCATTTCAAGGCGTTGATTCGCGGCCCATCGTCCTCTGTAGCTTCATTTTCACTGGCGACAAGTTTCTCCTGCCGATCACGGTAGGCCTGGCTRGTCTGCGGCTTTATGAAGAGAGCGACCACCTGCGGATAGGCTTCGCAAATACGCTGCTCGAGTCGGCGCACACAGGCCTCGATCTCCACCGTCGTCAGCCTATCGGAGAATTCGGCGCTCAACGCGGCGACGATCTGTCTCGGGGCAAGGTGAACGGTCAGCAACCCGTTGGCCTGCTCCACATCCGGATCGGATTGAGCGATGTGCAGAATAGCAGCCTGGACCTTAGGATGYGCGGCTTCTCCGATCAGGAGACCCTTCGTTTCGCGAGCCAGGACCAAAGCCGTGATCGTCAAGATCGCGCCGATGCCGATCGATGCAACGCCATCGAGAACCGGCATCTCGAGGGCATGGGCGAGTGCAATGCCGACCGCGGCGATCCCGAGACCCGCAAGCGCCGCGGTGTCCTCGAAGAGTACGGTAAAGGTGGTCGGATCCTTGCTCTGCCTGACGGCGGTGAAATAGCCCTGATCGCCCTTCGATTTTCGAAACTCCTTCAGCGCGATCCACCACGATCCCGACTCGAACAAGAACGACAACCCGAGGACCACGTAGTTGACCGTCGGATCCTGGATCGGCTCAGGCGACAGGATGTGAATGATACCCTCGTAGAACGAGACGCCTGCACCGAGAGCAAACACCAGCAACGCGACGATGAAGGTCCAGAAGTAGAGTTCACGCCCATATCCGAGCGGGTGCAGGCGATCCGGCGGCTGCTTCGCGCGGTGTAGGCCGTACAGGAGCAACAACTCGTTCCCGGTATCGACGAGGGAGTGAACGCCCTCGCTCAGCATGGCGGAGCTTCCCGTCCAACCGGCGGCAACAAATTTGGTCGCGGCGATCAGAAAGTTGCCGACCAGCGCCGCGTAGATGACTTTCTTGGATGAGGATGTCGATGCCATTGCGCTCAACCCTGCAAAAAGCAGAACGGCCAAGCCTTGGTTTCGGTTGCAGAGAACTTCGTTTCGGTTGCAGAGCATGCAGGCGATTTTGGCGCCGCCCAAAGGAAAGCCGCCCGGCTTGCACCGGGCGGCTGATGGATATTTGCGGCAGGTCTCTTACTCGGCTGCTTGCGGTGCGATGCTCTGGGTCGCAACGCCCATCCGCTCGGCGACGCCGAGGCCATAAGCCTTGTCGGCTTTGTAGAAATGCCCGATTTGACGGATCACGATATCGACGGGAACGCCCTGCATCGCCTCGGCGAGGTTGTTCATGAGCTGGGCTTGCTGATCCGGGTTCATGAGGCGGAACAGAGCGCCTGCCTGGCTGTAATCGTCGTTTCCGATGCGATGATCGTAACGGTCCGCGTCGCCCGAGATCTTCAATGGCGGTTCGGCGAACCGGCTATCCTGCGTCGGGCCGTTGAACGAGTTCGGCTCGTAGTAAGCGTCGCCCCGGTTCGGGATATCCGCCAGCATCGCGCCATCGGCGTGATAATGCGCCACCGGGCAGCGCGGACGGTTGACCGGCAGGGCCTCGTAATGCGTGCCGACCCGATAACGG
>NZ_JBFUKD010000739.1:0-1730 GCF_056401005.1 Microvirga sp. P4_G7
GCTGAATTCGACAAGGGCGGGTGCGATCTCGCGAATGCCGAAGCTCAGCGGCGCGTTGAGCTTGAGCGTGCCCCGGGGTTCGATCCTGTCGAGGCTCGCCGAGGCCTCCGCTTCTTCGATGTCGGCGAGAATCCGCTCGCAGGCCGCGAGATAATTGCGTCCCGCCTCGGTCAGCGTCATGCCCCGCGTGCTGCGATGGAGAAGCTTGACGCCGAGTCGATCTTCCACCGCGGCGATATGCTTGGTTACCATGGTCTGAGACAAGTCGAACGACCGTGCCGCCGCGGAAAAATTGCCGAGCGAGGCGACTCGGGCGAAGACCTGCATCCCGGTGATGCGATCGAGCATATCACTCTCTTGGTGTGAGGTTATATTCCAGCGAGGATATTATCATATTCAGAGTATGAAGTCATATGAGGGAAACCCAATCAGGAGATCGCCATGATCGACGCCCGCTCTGCTCCCTTCGCCGCCCTTGTCCTTCGTTTGACGTTGGGCATTCTTTTCCTGGCCCATGCCGGCTTGAAGATCTTCGTCTTCACGCCTGCGGGGACAGCTCAGTTTTTCGGCAGTCTCGGGCTTCCCCTGGCGCTCGCTTATTTGACGATTCTCATCGAGGTGATCGGCGCGGTCGCTCTCATCGTCGGTTTTTACACCCGAATCGCTGCGGTCGTTCTCATACCGGTTTTGCTAGGCGCCATCGCCACCGTGCACGGATCCGCCGGTTTCTTCTTTTCCAATCCCAATGGCGGTTGGGAATATCCCGCGTTCTGGATCGTCGGATTGATCGTCCAGGCGCTTCTCGGCGACGGTGCCTATGCGCTGCGGAGTTCTTCGGCGAAAATCGCCTAAGTGGAAAACGAGGCCATCACCATGTCAGCGACCCTTGCCCCCCTCGGCGGTACCAACGCCGATCAAACACGACCGATCGCCCCCGGCGCGCGCATTGGCCATGTTCATCTGAAAGTCGCGGACCTCGATCGTTCGCTGGCCTTCTATTGCGGCGTTCTCGGGTTTCAGCTCATGCAGCGCTATGGAAGCCAAGCAGCCTTCATCTCCGCCGGCGGCTACCACCACCATATCGGGCTCAATACCTGGCAAAGCAAAGGCGGCTCGCCGCCACCTCCCGGTACAACCGGGCTCTTTCACACGGCGATCCTGTATCCGACCCGGGCCGATCTTGCTGATGCCCTTCGCCGCTTGATCGAAGCAGGTATCCAGCTCGAAGGGGCGAGCGATCATGGGGTGAGCGAAGCGCTCTATCTCAGCGATCCGGACCGAAACGGGGTCGAGCTCTACTGGGATCGCCCCGAGGACGAGTGGCCGCGCGATCGAGAAGGTCATCTCCAGATGGTCACCGAGCGTCTCGATCTCCAGGATCTCCTGGCGAGCGCCAACGGCTGACGACGATCGTCGAAGCCCCCGGAGAATAATCCTTCTCGACTCGGCAGTCGCGCGTCCTAAATGTTACGGTTCCAAGGCGTCGGCTGGCGAGGAGATGGGTTGTGCTACAGGAATTCAAGAAATTCGCGTTGCGCGGAAACGTTGTCGATCTGGCGATCGGCGTGATCATCGGTGCGGCTTTCGGCCGGATCGTCGAATCCATCGTGAGTGACATCTTCATGCCGATCATCGGCGCCGTCACGGGCGGGCTCGATTTCTCCAACTATTTCCTGCCGCTCTCCAGCGCCGTCACAGCGACGTCCCTTGAGGAAGCAAGACGCCAGGGC
>NZ_JBFUKD010000740.1:0-1726 GCF_056401005.1 Microvirga sp. P4_G7
AATGGAGCCGGCAACTGGGCGTGCGAGTGAGCTGGAGTCTGCTTTGCGGATTTCCCGGTGAGGACGACGCGTGGTATGCGGAGATGGCTCAATGGTTGCCCCTGATCTCGCACCTCCAACCCGGCGGCGCCGTGACCCTGCGCTTCGACCGCTATTCGCCCTTTTTCACGAGTCCGGACCAGTTTGGCCTCAAGTTGCGGCCATCGGAACTTTATCGCTTCGCATATCCGCTCACTGATCCCGACCTGAAGGATCAAGTTTACTTTTTCGAGAACGAGAATGGGAATAGCGCGGACCTGTCGATTGATGAGCGCCCCGGGTTACATGCGGCGCGTGACGCCATTGGTGCTTGGTTCAAAGCGTGGACCGGTCATGCGCTACCGATGCTCTCAATGATCGAGGAAGACGGTGAGTTCCTTGTCGAGGACACGCGCGACTGTGCGGTGGCACGGCAGCATCGCATCGTGGGGTTGGGACACACTATCCTCAAAGTTGCGGATGAGGCGTTGCCGGAGGCGCAGATTCGCATACGTCTCGTGGAGATGGGGTGCGACGATGCCTTGATCGAACACGCGATCGAGGATCTGATCGCACGTCGTCTCATGATCCGGCTCGATGCGCGGCTGATCGCCTTGCCTCTATGGACGCCGCATCGCCTTTTGCCGGCGCCGAGTGCCTTTCCCGGCGGATATTTCGTGCACGGTGACGACGCCATCGAAAAGCTTCTGGCGGCTATCTGATGCGCGCTGAAGCGAAGCTCGTGAGAGTCGATAGCCCAATGCCGCTGCGCAGCGGGAAATCGTTGCGCGAGGTTGATATCGCCTATGAGACCTACGGCACGCTGGCTACGGGCCGCGACAATGTCATTCTCGTTTTGCACGGGTTGACCGCCGACCAACACGCTGCCGGGCCACCTCTCGGTGAGGGCCGTAAACCGGGATGGTGGAACGAGGCCATCGGCCCTGGAAAACCCCTCGACACGGATCGATGCTTCGTCATCTGTCCGAATGTGCTTGGCGGGTTCGGCGGCTCCACAGGGCCCCAGGCGATCGATCCGGAGACGGGTCGTGCCTACGGCTTGCGCTTTCCCATCATCACCGTCGCTGACATGGTCGCGGCGCAGATCCGGCTTCTTGATCATCTTCGGATAGAACGGGTGCATGCTGCCATCGGCGGCTGCCTCGGCGGTTTTCAGGTCATGGAATGGATGGCCCAGCAGCCGGATCGGCTAGGGCGTGCCGTCATCATCAGCGCCACTCCGCGAACGACCACCCACAACACAGCTCTGTGGAGCGTATTGCGCGCCGCGCTGATGAGCGACCCAGCCTGGAATGGCGGCGACTATTATGGCGGACCACGTCCCGATGCGGGGATGGGGTTGCTCGCCATGACGGGGGCGCTGTTCTGGATGAGTCGGGGAACCCTCGAAAAGAAATTCGGCCTGGCCACCATCGGTGCCGAACCTCTGCGCTATACGCTCGAACCGGAATTCGCCATCGAAGGATTCCTCGATGAGGTCCGTCGCAATGCCTCCCTCGGTCGTCTCGATGCCAACGCTCTGATCTACCTCACACGCGCCATCGACTACTTTGATCTTTCCCGGGATTATGGCACCGTCGCGAAAGCGTTTGAGGATTACCGTTCTCCGCTGCTTCTCGTGAGTTACAAGACCGACTGGCGCTACCCCCCGCAAGAGATGGAAGAAATCCGTCTGTCCGTTCGGCCC
>NZ_JBFUKD010000741.1:0-1726 GCF_056401005.1 Microvirga sp. P4_G7
TCCTGTGGATTGTGGTCCGACACGATGACGTCGATCACGCCGTCGGCCAAAGCCTCGATCATCGCCAGCCGAT
Organism: Microvirga sp. P4_G7; assembly: GCF_056401005.1. Lineage (NCBI taxonomy): Bacteria > Pseudomonadati > Pseudomonadota > Alphaproteobacteria > Hyphomicrobiales > Methylobacteriaceae > Microvirga > Microvirga sp. P4_G7. The sequence continues at coordinate 74 of NZ_JBFUKD010000741.1, forward strand.
CGCTCTCGTGCCGCAGGGGTGGCGACATCTTGAAGAATGTCCGATACTCGCCGATGTCGTTTTCGTTCAGCGTCAGGTGGTTGATCGAGACCCCGCAAGTGATCGGCAGACCGCGCTTCTTGGCCTGCCGGACGATCTCGACCGAATCGGCGCAAGAGATCATGGCCGCATGGTAGCGTCCGCCCGTGAGGCGCACGAGGCGAATGTCCCGTTCCAGCATGACCGTTTCGGCCTCGCGCGGAATGCCGGGTAGACCGAGTCTGGCGGCGAATTCTCCCTCGTTCATCACTCCTTGCGCCACGAGGTCGGGATCTTCCAGGTGGTGGACGATCAGAGCGTCGAAATCACGGGCATAGGTGAGCGCACGGCGCATGACCTGCGCGCTGGTGACGGAATGCGCGCCATCGGTGAAGGCGATTGCGCCAGCCTCGCGCAATAGGCCGATTTCGGCCATCTCCTCGCCTTGCAGCCCTTTGGTCAGGGCGGCGGCGGGCAGCACATGCACGATCGATGTGTCGCGCGCCCGGCGCATGACGAAATCGATGATGGCGGGATCGTCGAGCACCGGATTGGTTTCAGGCATCGTAACGATGGTGGTGACGCCGCCGGCCGCCGCCGCCTCGCCGGCGCTCTTGAACGTCTCGCGATGCGCCGCGCCGGGTTCGCCGATGAACGCGCGCATATCGATGAGACCGGGAGCGAGGACCGAGCCTTCGCAGTCGACGATATCGGCATCGGCCGCGCCCGTAACGTGGTGGCCGACATCCTGAATGAGACCATTGTTGACGAGGACGCCGCCACGCTCCTCGCGTCCGCTGTCGGGATCGACGAGACGCGCGTTCTTGAGAAGGAGTGGGCGATCAGCGGTCATTGGGAAATACCTGAACCGATTTTGAGATGATTGAGAAAAGAATTCACGGGCGCCCTCCTCTCCCCTCTGCGGGAGAGGGTGGCCTGCGAAGCAGGTCGGGAGAGGGGCCTAGCATTGCTTCGGTCGCTCGGCGCACCGTTTCAAGGACTAGTTGTCCGTTCCCCAACATCAGTTCGTTGGAAAATCGCAATACGTGGAAACCTTGCCGTCGAAGATAATCGTCTCGCGCTCTATCGTGGGCTTGCTGATCGAGATCTTCGTGTGGAGGCCCGTCCAATTCAACTATGACTTTTGCGGCGGAGCAAAGAAAGTCGACAACGTAGGGAGAGATCGGAACCTGCCGCTTGAACTTATGGCCATGGAAACGCCCTGCTCGGACCTCTCGCCAGAACAAGTCCTCTGCCCGAGTCTGCATCGAACGTTGCTCGCGAGCGAACGACCCGAGACGACCGCTTACCGGATTTTTTCTCGTCTGATCCATGGCCCCTCTCCCGGCTCGCTTCGCTTGCCACCCTCTCCCGCAAAAGGGAGAGGGTAAGATGATCACCGGTTCGGCATGTGGCTTGCGAGCGCTTCCAGCACCGCCATACGGACGGCGACGCCCATTTCGACTTGCTCCTTGATGAGCGACTGAGCGCCGTCCGCGACGTCGGAGGCGATCTCGACGCCGCGATTCATTGGGCCGGGATGCATCACGAGCGCGTCGGGCTTCGCGTACGAGAGCTTCTCCTGATCGAGACCATAGAAGCGAAAGTACTCTTTGACGGACGGAACGAAGGAGC
>NZ_JBFUKD010000742.1:0-1724 GCF_056401005.1 Microvirga sp. P4_G7
ATGATGCACAATGCCCTCCTCGAGCCCCTGTTGGGCAGCGTGTTGCGGGTCGACGAGAACAGGATCGCCGTTGTCGATCGGGCCGTCGATCCGTTGCTGCGACGAGTCTTCTCGGACAAAGCTGCGGAGAGCACAGCGATCAGGTCGATCGCCCTCCCGGCAAGGCAGGGGGAGATTCCCTGGGTTCTACACTTGATTCCGATGTCGCGCGCGGCATGGACGCTTCATCAGACGGCACGGCGGATCCTGGTCGCAACGGGAGCTGCCAATTTGGCTGTGCCGCGCCGAAGCGTTCTTGCGGCGCTATTCGATCTCACCCCCGCCGAGGCCAAGGTCGCCCATCTCCTCGCGAAATCACTGACGACCGATGAGATCGCAGCATCCCTCAAGATCGGTCGCGAGACCGTCCGCACCCATGTCAAATCAGTTCTCGAGAAGGCCAGGGTACGCAGGCACATCGATTTCGTGCGCAAGGTATCGAGCATTCATAGCCTGCCGACGCTCGGCGTGCGGACCAAACTCTAGCTATTTTACAGGAACGACCGCCGCGCTTGGCTCGGTCGGCATCGTCTCGGCGTCAATCGTCCTGATCCAGCGCGCTGCACGGCGCACGGCTTCGATCATCATCGGCTTCGGAGCCTTGTACCACTCGGCGGGATCGAGTTCGCGCTGTGTCCGCACGTGAGCCAAGGCTTCGTCGATTGTCGGAAAGCGCTCGGGTACAGTCATATGCAGGAGGAGCGCGACGATGGCGACGGACCGGCTCCGACCGCCGCGGCAATTGACGAGCACGTTGCCGCGCTCGCGTCGCGGATAGGACGTCTTGTCCGGCATCACCTGCTCCAACGCACCGCGCAAGAGATAATAACCGGCGAGAATCATGGTGTCCGGGTTGCCCGGCCCGTCGATGAGGCCGATCTTGTAGTAGCGCAACGCGCCCGATCCATAATCCACGCCGCGTCCGCCTTTCGCAGCGAGGTTTTCCGTCACGTAGTTCAAATCGAGATTGACCGCGCAATTGACGACGGTGGTGATGCCCTTTTCCTGCAGGAGATCAACATCGCGCGCCACTTCCCTGCCACCGATGAAGATATCGACGCCGTACGGAGGCAGGCGTTCATAGATGAGACTCAGCAAGCCCTCGTGGCGCAACGGGGCCTGTTCTTGCACAATATGCGATGAAGACGTCATTGCGCCATTCCTCTMATGCGACCGACCGTTCACCGGCTTGTCGTGCCGCAGCAGCGCGGCGCCCTTGATCGATTTCGTTCGCGATACGCGACAGCGTAGGATACGCGCCCCCCTGGGCCGTCGCTACATAGCCGGGATGGAAATAGGCAGGCGCATCGGGCGCAACCTTGCCGAGACTGAGCGGGCGATAGAACCCTCCTGCCTTTTCAAGGATCAGGATCGCGGCAGCGACATCCCAAGCATTGACGCCAAAACCCGCGGCGGCGTCGACCCAACCGGCCGCCACATGAGCAATGCTCAAAGCGGCGCTGCCAGGGCGCCGCACGGTGGAGAACGTCTCGATCAGGTCTCCAATGTGAGACAAGGCGCGCTCGCGACCGTCGAGACGCATATCGCGTGACACGGGATATCCCGTGATCAACGTCGCCTGTGTTTCCTCGGTTACGGCGCGGGACGTGATCGGTTGCCCGTTGAGGTACGCACCGGAAAGATCGGCGGAAAAAAGATTGCCGGCGACGGGATCATAGATGACC
>NZ_JBFUKD010000743.1:0-1712 GCF_056401005.1 Microvirga sp. P4_G7
CCCCTGATCTGACCCTCGGGGAGGGCGCCCATGAAGCCGTCGACCGGCTGGCCGCGCTGAAACGCGAAGACGGCAGGAATCGATTGAACGCCGAGCTGCCCGGCGATCTGGGGATGCTCGTCGATGTTCATTTTCACGAGCTTGACCTTGCCGCCGGCGGCCCGCACCGCCTTTTCGAGCACGGGTGTGAGCTGCTTGCACGGCCCGCACCACGGCGCCCAGAAATCGACCAGAACCGGTTGCTGCATCGATTCGGTCACCACGTCCTGACGGAAATCGGCCGTCGTGGTGTCCTTGAYCAGGTCGTCGGCGGATGGTCCGTTCGGACGGGTTCCGGGGGCGCTGTCGGCTAGCATGTCGTCCTCGCAGGCGGTCGGAGAAAAGGGTGATCCCTCAGATGGGATTTTAGAAGGAGATCAGCAACCGGGAAGTTGCGATTTGCCGCCCGGATGCATGTGCCGGGCCCTCACGGGGCTTCCGATAGGTCCTCCATCGGTTCCGGTAGGCGCAGGACAATGGGATCGTGCCCCGTCGCGCGGAGAAAAGTCACCAGGTCGTCCCGCGACACGCCCGTCGTCATGGAATTGACGAGGGGATGGAAGTTGAGCCGGTCGTGTTCCATCAGGTTGGCATCGAGGATCATCGTCACACGCCGCTGTTCATCGTTGATGACCGCGAACGGCGTGACCGAACCGGGTTCGACCCCCAGGACTTCGCGGAGCTGTTCGGCCGAGCCGAAGGAGAGCCGGCCGGATGCACCGAGCGCCGCATGGGCGCGTTTCAGGTCGATGGCGGTCTCGTCCTTGGCGGTGATCAGGAACAGGCGTCCCTTCTTGTCTTTGACGAACAGGTTCTTGGAATGAGCGCCCGGGATCTTCGCTTTGACCGGGCGCGATTCGGCGACGGTGAAGACGGGCTCGTGTTCCACCGTATCGGCGGCGATCCCGAGTTCCGCGAGGCGGTCCAGCAATTGCGTCGGCGTCAGGTGCGGCACGGACGACTCCTTTGGTGCCCGGCTTCTAGACTAACTTTCACCCGATTTGAACGGCTTTTGCAGCGGCCCGCTGCCGTCAGGGAAGAACCCAGGGGTGCCAGAATGGTCCGTGCGATCGCGCGGGACGACCGAGATCCGCGTCGGGCTCGCCGATTTTCGTGCGACAAGGCCCTTGCAATGTGAATCGTTTTGGGGCAAATGAGCGGCCTCGCAACGGCGCAACGCGCCGCGGAGCGCGGGTGTAGCTCAGGGGTAGAGCACAACCTTGCCAAGGTTGGGGTCGAGGGTTCGAATCCCTTCGCCCGCTCCAATTTCTCTCAAGACGATCAGAGAATTAAGGACGGTCCTGCGGGGCCGTTTTTTATTGCCCGGCGGGGGTTCCGCCGGGTGGTTCGGGCGTGAAACTCATGCCTATTCAGGCTCGCCCTCCTGGAGGCCGCTGCCCGTCTGGAAAGCCGCTGGGTCGGTTCGTTGGGAGCGAAACGTCTATCGGCCCGATGCCTTGTTCAAGGCTGCGGCGGCGCGGACGAGTGTCTTGAAAGCGTCCGGATCGATGTCGTCGCCTTCRTGGATGTCGATCGCGCGCCTGACATTGCCCTCGAGGCTCGCGTTGAACAGTCCTGAAGAATCGTCGAGAGATGCGCCCTTGGCGAAAGTCAGCTTCACGACGTTCTTGTAGGTCTCGCCGGTGCAGATCATTCCATCGTGATACCAAACC
>NZ_JBFUKD010000744.1:0-1711 GCF_056401005.1 Microvirga sp. P4_G7
GGGTTCGCCTCCGGTGAAGTGAATCAGGTTGTGGATGTTGGGCCATTGCGGCTCCACGTAAACCACATTCTGCCCGAGATCGACGATGAGACTCAAAGCAATCAGCAAGGCCTGCATGCCGCCCGGCGTCACAGTCGAACGCTCGATGCCGATCGGAACGCCGTGCAATTCGGATTGATAGTCGGCCAGCGCTTGCGACAGGTTCGGAGCGCCGCGCATGTTGGGAATATAGAAGGTCATCCCATCGTCGAGAGCCGATTTGGCCGCATCGCGGATGAACTCGGGCGTGACCATATCGCCCTCGCCGTACCACAACGGGATGACGCCGCTCAGCTGCTGAGCACGAACGGCCAGCTCCGCAATGTTCTCTGTCGGAAGATCCTGAATGAGCGGACGGATATGCTGGACGGCCGGCTGCTGGGGCTCGTTCCGCAAAAGGCCTGGCGTCTGGTCGAGCTTTCTCACCGTGATGGTCTTTCCTGATCTGATTGTAACAGGGCACGCTCGCGAGGCYGGCGCGCCATCTCCCCTAAACCTCTACCCGCCGGAAAATTATTTCAAGCTTAAAATACACACCCCTTGCCCCCGGCTCGCTTGGAGCCCGCGTGCCGTCCTGGTTCCCCTCTCCGCGACCTCGTTCACAGGCTGAATCGAAGCGCTGGTTCTCAGCCCTCTCGCCAGAAAGTTTAGGCTTGAAACAAATCCAAAGATTGCGAAGATTGCGTCAGTCAAGCTGACGCCAGCTCTTACAATCTCATCCAGCGGGACCAGCGGGACAGGCCTCGAAAAACGGAAAGAAATCCACGGGGCGGACACCACACAGAGGGAACCACCGATGAAATTCAATTTTCGTCTTCAAATGGCAGCCGCCGCAGTTCTGGTGGGGCTGACTGGTGCTGCGACCGCTGCTGAAAAGCTCGTCGTCGGAGCCTATCCGTCCAATCCGCCCTGGGAGGCGAAGAACGAAAAGGGCGAGTTCGAAGGCTTCGAAGTCGACCTCGCGAAGGCCATCGGCGCCAAGCTCGGCCGACCGGTGGAGTTCCAGGACATGGGCTTCCAGGCACTGTTCGCCGCGACCAGTTCGGGCCGCATCGATTTTGCCATTTCATCGATTTCGATCACCAACGAACGCCTCAAGAATCAATCTTTCACGCAGGGTTACTACGACAGCGATCTCGCTCTCGTCAGCATGGCGAATTCGAAGTTGAAGAAGATCGAGGACATCAAGGGCGAAACGGTCGGAGCCATTTCGACTTCAGTCGGCGAGGCGTGGATCAAGCAGAACACCGACAAGTTCGGCATCGGCGGCTACAAGGGTTACAACACGCAGCAGGACCTGATCCTGGACGTCCGAAGCCAGCGCCTCGTCGGCGCCATTGGAGACATCGCCGGTTTCCAGTTCGCGTTTCTGAAGATGCCAGGCATGACCGTCGTCAGTCGTATTCCGACCGGCGATCAGTTTGCGATCATGATGCGCAAGGGCTCACCGCTTCTCGAGCCCGTCAACAACGCGATCACCGAACTCAAAAAGGACGGCACCATGACGGCCTTGCACAAGAAATGGCTGGGCGCGGATCCCGAACCGAATTCGAGTGTCGTGCAAGTAAAGCCGATACCGACTGCGCAATAGGCGCTGCGAAGCACTGATCCAGACCACAAACCGCTATCGCTTCACTGCGATAGCGGTTTTTTCAGAGGTGGCCGATGAGCC
>NZ_JBFUKD010000745.1:0-1705 GCF_056401005.1 Microvirga sp. P4_G7
ATCGTGTACTGGCTCTTCTTGCCGCTGTAGATTGCCGTGTCGCTCCCGGCGCCGCCGTTCAACACGTCGTTGCCGCCGTTGCCGCGGATTGAATCGTTGAACTTCGTCCCGGTGTAGGTATCGGCGCCCGACGATCCGAGCAGCTTGTGGCCCTCGCTCTTGATGGCGGCCGTCAGAATGGAGGGGTCGGCCGCGCGCGCGCCGCCGCTCACACCTCCCATCAAACCGGCCGCGAGCTGGTGGAACGCACCGCCGGCAGAGCCGTTGGACATCGACAGACCCGATATCTCGACCAGCGCCGAGTAACCGACGATGTGTTTAGAGGCATCCTGCGTGAACGAACCCGTAGACGCCTGGTAGCTGTCACCAAGAGTCGCCAGCTTGATGCTGCGGAGCGTCCCACTCATGATGTGGCTGGCAAAGTAGTACTCGAAATTCGTCCCGTCGAGCACCACAGCCTTGGTGTTGCTGCCGGCGATGTTGTCGAGAAGAACTAGCTGATCGCCTTTGAAGGTGCTGCTGCCGCCGAGGATGTACGGCCAACCCTCGAACGCGAAATCGGCGAAGTACTTCGACACAAACGCGTCGAAGTTGACGCCCTTCGAACTGCTGTCCTGCGCCGTGAGCTTGATCGTGATCGCCATGTCATTCTCCTTCGCGGATTTGGACGCTCAGTAAAGTTTTACCGTGAGCGATGCTTTCGCGGACAAGCCGGGGCTCGCCTGCGCATTCAAATATTGCGTGTACTGGACGTCGAAGAGGTTCTCGACCACGAGACCCGCTTTGACATTTTCGTTGACGGCCCAATCGGCGAAGATATCGACGAGCGTGTAGGGTTCTCCGATGAACCCGAGCGCCGCCGCATTCTTCTTCTCCGCGACCCATGTCACGCGGGTTCCGAGTTCGAGCCGCTCTTCGAACAGGCGAAAGCCGATCGTCGCCATGAAACGATTGGGCGGAACCTTATTCAGAGGCTCGTTTGTAAAGGCGTTTTTGCCATCCATGATCTGCCCACCGATGCCGGCGAAGAAGTGGCCCGCATCGTATTGACCCTCGATTTCGAAGCCGTGGAGCTTTGCCTTCGCGATGTTCTGATACTGATACCCCCCGGGTATGGGGAACGGCGTGAAGACTTGTTCGATGTAGTCGGCGACCGTGTTGCGAAAGACGCCGAGTTTCARCCTGAGCTTATCCGAATCCCGGATGAGATCGTTGAACCGCAAGTTGATCCCACCCTCGACATTGTGCGCGATTTCCGGCTTCAGATCTGGGTTGGGAAAGAAACGTCCAGCGCTCACTGGCGGCGGGTGAAATCCGTCGATGAGTGTTTCGATGAGCGAGGGCGCTCGATACGCTTCCGCATATGTGCCGTAGAACGTAATGGGTTCCCAAGGCGTGACGCCGATCGTGAGTTTGGGCGAGAGACGGTCGCCTTCGTTCTTGATGTCGTCACCGGTAAGACGGTAGAAGTCGTACCTCAGGCCGCCGATCACTTCGAGCCACGTGGAATACCTGATCTTGTCCTGCAGGAATGCGCCCGTCGCGAGTCGCGTTCCCGACGGGGTCAGCTGATCGCTCGTGCCGTAAGAGTCGCGCGTCTTGACGTTGTCCTCGAAGAGATCTCCGCCATAGGTGAGTTCGTGACTCAGCGCACCGGTTTCAAGCCGCGAGATGTTGAACACGTCGAAACCCGACGTTCCAATAC
>NZ_JBFUKD010000746.1:0-1704 GCF_056401005.1 Microvirga sp. P4_G7
GTTCCTGGGAGAGCTCCGTCGGGTACTTCGCCCGGACGGTATGCTGATCATCAGTACACCCGACCGTGACGCGTACTCGCCCATTGGGACTCAGCCCAATCCCTTTCATGTTCTGGAGTTGACGCGCGACGAATTTGAACAACTGCTGTTGCGGCACTTCCCGAACGTGGCGATCAACGCGCAGCGCGCGATGATCGGCTCAGTCATACTGGGCAATCAGAACGATCGGTCTCCCTTTTGCTACGAGCGGCGAAGTGACAAGCTTATTGAGGGCAGCAGGCACCTGGCTCGCGCGCCCTATATGGTCGCAGTCGCGTCAAGTGCTCCTATCGCGGGRTTGGAGAGCAGTGTCTATGTCTATGAAAGCGACGTAGATGGGCTGTCAAGGCGAGCGCATCACTACGAGGCCGAGGCTAGAAGGCTTACTGAGGAGCTCGCAGATTCGAAGCGCAGGCCCACGTCACTTGAGGCTCACTTAAAGACTACTCTGAGCGAACTCACGGCGGCGCAGAGGACCATCAAGCTGCAGGCGGCTCGGATCAGCCTGCACGAAGGTTGGGTAAAAACTCTGCAGGAAAGCATCGATCAGATTCGCGACAAGGCAGACGCCGAGTCAACATCGCGCCGACATACCGAGGCGCAGCTCGACGAGGTCCGAAGGGAACTGCAGGCTGTACTCGGAAGCACGACTTGGAAGGCAATGGATCCATTGCGTGCGTTTGGAAAGAGGTCACCAGCCCTTGCCCGCGGCGCACGCAAGGTTGCTAGACTCGCTTGGTGGACTGCGACCTTCCAGCTTCCGCGGCGATTTAGAGAGTTTCGCGCGTTGCAGGCCGCCCGCGGGCTGCAGAGCAGCGACATCGGCGCATTCGGCCTCATCGCGGCAAGCACGATCTCTCTCCCATGTGATCCTGAACCGACAGTGTCCGTCATCATACCGACCTATGGGCAGGTCGAGACGACCCTACAGTGCCTGAAGTCACTCGCCGACCACCTCCCGCAAACGTCCATCGAGGTGATCGTTGTCGACGACGCCTACGTGGGTCCCGACGATACGTCTCGTCTGGATGAAGTCGAGGGATTGCGATTGATCGTCAATCCGCGAAACATGGGTTTTCTGCTCAGCTGCAATTCAGCGGCGCGGCAGGCAAAGGGCAAGTACCTTTATTTTCTTAACAACGATACTATCCTCAACGACCGCTCAATCGAGGCGCTTGTCGAGACACTCGATCGGCATCCCGATATCGGCATGGCGGGATCCAAATTGCTGTTTCCTGATGGAACGCTCCAAGAGGCGGGCGGCATCATTTGGTCCGATGCATCGGGCTGGAACTACGGGCGCGGCCAGGATCCTAATAGACCTGAGTTCAACTACATACGAGACGTCGACTACTGCTCCGGGGCTTCAATTCTTGTTAGGCGCGAGCTGTTTGACGAACTGGGTGGATTCGATGAAGCTCTCGTTCCCGCGTATTACGAAGACGTGGACCTTGCGTTCCGAATTCGTGAAAAGGGCCTGCGAGTCGTTTATCAGCCGGAATCTACGGTTATTCACCTCGAGGGCGTGTCGCATGGAACTGATCTCGGTAGCGGCGTCAAAGCGCACCAACTGATCAACCAACGTTGGATTCTGGACCGATGGTCCGACAAGCTGGCTGCTGAAAACTACCAACCCGGGACGCATGTTTTGCGCGCGCGTGACTG
>NZ_JBFUKD010000747.1:0-1701 GCF_056401005.1 Microvirga sp. P4_G7
ACGGTGTGTCGACCCGTTCGATCATTCGGGTTCGCGTCGGTTCGGGTCAAAGGTCTTCTTCAAGTCCTTCCAGCAATCGATGTAGTCTTTCTGCAGAGTCGGAAGGTCCGCAGCGTATTTGGTCACCCGCTGGGGAAAGCGGGTTTCGAACATGAAAGCCATCGTACCGGTCAGCTTCACTGGTTTCAGCTCCACATTGCTCGCGTGTTCGAACGCCGACGCATCCGGTCCATGCGGCAGCATCTGGTTATGCAAACTCATGCCGCCGGGTGTGAAACCCTCAGGCTTGGCGTCGTAGACGCCATAGACCAGCCCCATGAATTCGGACATCAGGTTGCGATGATACCAGGGCGGCCGGAAGGTATTTTCGGCGACGCCCCAGCGCTCCGGAAAGATCACGAAATCCACATTCGCCGTGCCGGGCGTCTCAGAGGGAGCCGTCATCGTGGTGAAGATGGACGGGTCGGGATGATCGAAAAGGATCGCCCCGACGGGCGAGAAATGCCGCAAATCGTATTTGTATGGCGCGTAGTTTCCGTGCCAGGCCACGACGTCGAGAGGTGATTGGCCGATTTCGGTGCGATACAACTCACCGCCCCATTTCACGAAGAGGGATGAAGGTTCTTCCTTGTCTTCGTATGCCGCCACCGGCGTGTGAAAATCGCGGGCGTTCGCGAGACAATTGGCGCCGATGGGCCCGCGATCGGGAAGCGTGAAGGAGCCGCCGTAATTCTCGCAGACATAGGCGCGCGCCGGTCCGTCGAGCAACTGAACTTTGAAAATGACTCCGCGAGGAATGATGCAGATCTCGCCGGGTTCGATGTCGATGATTCCAAACTCCGTCCGGAAACGAAGCCGACCCTCCTGCGCCACGACGAGAAACTCGCCGTCGGCGTTGAAGAAATACTCGTTCTCCATCGACCGGGTGATCAGGAGCATGTGCACGGCCATGCCGACCTGCGTATCCGCATCTCCGGCGGTGGTTATCGTGCGCAATCCCGTCACGAAGTTGAGAGCATCGCTCGGAATCGGCGTCGGATCCCAGCGCAGTTGGCCGATGGGGAGTTCGCTTTCATTCCGCGCTTCCGGAGCGGTGCGGATGAGGCCCTTGTCGACCTTAACGTAGCGGGCAGAATGCTTGACCGTGGGTCGAATGCGATAGAGCCACGAACGCTGATTGGTCGCCTGTGGGGCGGTAAACGGCGACCCGGAAAGCTGTTCGGCATAGAGGCCGTAATTCACCTTCTGAGGTGAATTGCGTCCGATCGGCAGTGCACCGGGCAAAGCTTCTGTTTCGAAGCTGTTGCCGAAGCCGGACATGTAGTTCGGCAACAATGCGCTCGTCCGGTCGCCCTCGACCGAAGAGTGGCGGCGCGGACCATCCTGAACATTCATCGAGCCCGATCCTCCCATGGTGTCGGAGCGTTTGGCTCACAATCTAGTTGCTCATGCAACGAATTTGACTTATTAGTTGCACTAGCAACAAATTTTGTCAAACGCTCATGCAACGCGCCGCTGCACTCCGGAAGTCCTCAGAACCACTCGTGGTTCTGGAACGGTTTCTGCCTTACCGACTCAACGTCCTGGCGAGCTTGGCGTCGAATGCCCTCGCGCAGATCTACGCCGAGCGTTTCGATCTTTCGATTCCGGGTTGGCGTGTTTTGGCGACGCTTGGGCAGTACGAGTTTCGCACCGCACGCG
>NZ_JBFUKD010000748.1:0-1691 GCF_056401005.1 Microvirga sp. P4_G7
GCCCGATAGCCCGGCCCGTCCGCCAGGGCCGGCGATGCGAACGTCATCAAGAGGAATAGTCCAGCACACTTTCGCATCGCGACATCCGAACAAGAGGTTCGGTCTCCTAGGACATGACTCGCCGAAAGCGAAGTCGGTTCGGCAAGACGATCATGTCCAATTCAAAAGAGACGAAATCAGGCCGAATGGCGAATTTCGTTTGCCGATCACGTTCTGTAAGTGGCCTCCGCCGCATCGGCGRTGTCCGGACGCACTCCGGACCACTTGGAAAAGCGCGGCCGCACAACACATGCGGCCGCTCTCTCGTTCAGATCAACGTCCGTTCGACAACGTGCTGCCCATCGAGTGTCACGTGAACCTCCGGCTCGGAAACCGCTTCCGCCGCGCGCTTGAGATCGGGCGTGACGGCCTCCGCGACCAGCATCTTCAACGCGTCGTCGAGCGTCATCGATGTCTGGTCGGGACTGCCGAAGCGGCGGATGGAGACGGTGCGCTCCGCCGCTTCCTTCTTTCCGACGACGAGAAGTACAGGTACTTTGGCGAGCGAGTGTTCGCGAACCTTGTATGTGATCTTCTCGTTGCGCAAATCCGACGTCACCCGCAGGCCGGCCTTGTCGGCCGCGCGCACGACCTCCTGCGCATAACCGTCGCCGTCCGAGGTGATGGTCGCGACAACCACCTGCACGGGCGCGAGCCAGAGCGGGAAGTGCCCGGCGAAATGCTCGATCAGGATACCCGTAAAGCGCTCCATCGATCCGCAGATGGCGCGATGGACCATGCACGGTGTCTTCTTCTGACCGTCATGATCGACATAGAACGCGCCGAAACGCTCAGGCAGATTGAAGTCGACCTGCGTCGTCCCGCATTGCCAATCGCGGCCGATCGCATCACGCAGCACGTACTCGAATTTCGGCCCGTAGAACGCACCTTCGCCCGGATTGATCGCGGTCTTGATACGGCCGCCCGACTGATCCTCGATCTGCTTCAGGACGCGCGTCATCACGTCTTCCGCGTGATCCCACATCTCGTCCGTGCCGACACGCTTATCGGGTCGTGTCGAGAGTTTCACGACGATGTCTTCGAAGCCGAAATCGGCATAGGTCGACAGGATCAGATCGTTGATCTTGAGACATTCGGCCGCGAGTTGATCCTCGGTGCAGAACACATGCGCATCGTCCTGCGTGAACGCGCGCACGCGCATCAATCCGTGCAGCGCTCCCGACGGTTCGTAGCGCGAGACCGCACCGAACTCGGCGAGACGAAGCGGCAGGTCGCGGTAGGATTTCAGACCGTGCTTGAAGATCTGCACATGGCCCGGGCAATTCATCGGCTTGATCGCGAAAACCCGATCGTCCTCGGTCTTGGTGACGAACATGTTCTCCCGGTACCAGCCCCAATGGCCCGACGTTTCCCAGAGCGCCTTGTCGAGGATCTGCGGTGCGTTGACTTCCTGGTAGTCGCCCTTCAGCCGGCGGCGCATGTAGGATGTCAGCTCCTGGAACATCGTCCAGCCCTTCGGATGCCAGAACACGACGCCCGGACCTTCCTCCTGGAAGTGGAAGAGATCCATCTCGCGACCCAGCCGACGGTGATCGCGCTTCTCGGCTTCCTCGAGCTGCATGATGTAGGCGTCGAGATCCTCCTGGGAGGCCCAGGCGGTGCCGTAGATGCGTGTCAGCATCGGGTTGTTG
>NZ_JBFUKD010000749.1:0-1687 GCF_056401005.1 Microvirga sp. P4_G7
GGACAGCACGAACGCCTGGAGCGTGGGCCAGAAGCGAATGATGCTGTAGAAAAGGATCGGCACCGCCAAGAAGGACCAGGCCCATAGCACCCGCTTGTGGCGGAGGCTCAACCCATTCCATAAACGGCTGGATTTCACAGGCGATGCCGTCAACATCACGCTCTCACTTCGCCGCGCGGTCGATGATCGCCTGCTCGGCCTTTGCCGCCTCGGCGAGCGAATCCTTCGGATCCTGCTTCTGGATCAATACGCGGTTGACCATGTCGATCGCGACCTGACGCTGGGCCGCTTCGTCGACGAACAACGTGGTGTGTGCGTATTCCAGGCCCTTGAGGAAGGGGCCATAGATCGGATGCGAGAGGTTGGCTTGCGTCAARGCGGCCGAACGGCGTGCAGGGAGTTCGCCGACCGTTTGCATCCAAATTTCCATTGCCTCAGGAGAACTGACATAGGTCAGGAACTTCTTCGCGGCATCGAGCTTCTCGCCGGTCACCTTCGTCGTGATCGCATTGGCGAAATAGCTCGCGTAGTTGCTGCGCACGCCGTTGGCTGACGGAAGTTCGGTCACACCCCATTCGAATGCCTTGATGGAGCCGAATGCGCCGAGACGGAAGGTGCCGTCGATCGTCATCGCAGCGAGGCCGCCTTTGAAGGCCGCCTGTGCCTCATCCATGAAGCCTACCTGGCCGACCTTCTGCTTGTTCTGCAGATCGACATAGAACTGCAAGGCCTTCAGGCCCGCCTCGTTGTTGTAGGCGACCTTGCGATCGTTGTCGGTGTAGGGAACGCCGCCGTTCTGGCGCACCAGAACCTCACGCCACCATTGATGGTCCTGCCCCGCCATGTCCATGGCAAAGCCCTCGGAGATGATGTTGCCGGCGGAGTCCCGTTTCACGGTCTTCTCAGCGGCCGCGACGAACTCCTCGACCGTTTGCGGCGGCTTGTTCGGATCGAGCCCGGCAGCCTGGAATGCCTTCTTGTTGTAGAACAGCGCGAGCGAACGGACTGCAGTCGGCAGACCGTAATATTCGCCGCCGCGTTTCATGGCGGTTACGATCGGGAAGAATTCCGCCTCGATCTTGTCATGGGGGAACGCGTCCTTCGGCAGCGGCTGGATCAGCTTGCCGGCGAGGAAACCATCGATCCAACCGTAGAAAAGCTGCACCACATCCGGACCTTGTCCGGCGGTCACCGAGGCGGCGACCTTGGTCTGATACTCGGCGTACGGGAACGTGGTGTGCTTGACCGTGATACCCGGATTGGCCGCCTGGAATTTCTGGATCAGTTGATCCATTGCCTTGACGCGGCTGTCGAAGACGTACTGCCAATACTCGATCTCAACGGCGCTCGCTGCGTTGGCGGCGAGGACGCTGACGCCGAAGGCGAGACCGGCGATCATCTGTTTAAAGCGCATGTGAGACCCTCCACTGATCAGCCGGTTTTTTTGTCGGCGTGACGTTGTTCCCAATTCGAGCGATGCACCTCGCTCATCCAATCAGGCTCGCTTGTTGGAGCGGCTTCGTCAATAAAATAATTTACTTGAGTTATTCGATCGGCCTTGCCATCGTCACCCGCTCGAAGACGAGTCCGAGATGCCGCGCCAGAAATCTTCGCCCCCCTCGAAAGTTGCCATCGGCAACAACCCGGAGCGCAACCGCACGCACAACCGGCGGGTGATCTTGGATGC
>NZ_JBFUKD010000750.1:0-1681 GCF_056401005.1 Microvirga sp. P4_G7
GGGCTATACCGGGGAGGACGGCTTCGAGATTTCGGTGAAGGCCGAAGACGCCGCCAAGCTCTGGCGCTCGCTCCTCGAGGATCCCGAGGTCAAAGCCATCGGCCTCGGCGCACGCGATTCGCTGCGCCTGGAAGCGGGCCTGTGCCTCTATGGGCACGACATCGACACCACCACGTCGCCGATCGAGGGGGGCTTGATCTGGTCGATCCAGAAACGCCGCCGCGAAGAGGGGGGCTTCCCAGGAGCCGCGCGCATCCAGCGCGAGATCAAGGACGGCGCCAGCCGGGTCCGCGTCGGGCTGAAGCCGGAGGGCCGCGCTCCGGCGCGCGAAGGCACCACGATCGTCACGCCTGAGGGCCGCGAAGTCGGAATCGTCACGTCGGGCGGCTTCGGCCCGACCGTCAACGGTCCGGTTGCCATGGGTTACGTTTCACGGGACGTTTCGGCGATCGGAACGGACCTTCATCTGATGGTTCGCGGCAAGCCGGTTCCGGCGAAGGTCGCTTCCATGCCATTTGCTCCGCATCGCTACAAGCGTTGATAATCAAGAGGGATCTCAAATGACCACGCGCTACACCAAGGATCACGAATACATCCGCGTCGAAGGGGATATGGGCGTCATCGGCATTTCCGATTACGCGCAAGAGCAGCTCGGCGACGTCGTCTATGTGGAGCTGCCGAGCGTCGGCAAGACGCTGGCAAAGGGCGCCGAAGCAGCCGTCGTCGAAAGCGTGAAAGCGGCGAGCGAAGTCTATGCGCCGGTGTCGGGCGAAGTACTCGAAGTGAACAGCGAGCTCGAAGGCACGCCCGGCACGGTCAACGAGGATGCGTCCGGCCGCGGCTGGTTCCTCAAGCTCCGCCTGACCAATCCTGGCGAGCTCGACGCGCTGATGAGCGAAGAGCAGTACCAGGAATTCCTGAAGTCGATCTCGTAACGGATCAGCCCTATGGCCCACGAATACAGCGCGACAATCCGTTGGACCCTCGACGGGTCGAACTTCGTCGAGAACCGCTATAGTCGCGGCCATGTGTGGCTCTTCGACGGCGGCATCGAAGTCCCGGCGTCGGCATCGCCGTCCGTCGTGCCGTTGCCGCTTTCGCGCGAGAATGCGGTCGATCCCGAGGAAGCGTTCGTGGCGGCCATCGCAAGCTGTCACATGCTGACCTTTCTCTCGATCGCCGCGAAGAAGCGTTACGCCATCAGCCGCTASGAGGATCGCGCCGTCGGCGTGATGACGAAAAACGAAAACGGCAAGCTGTTCGTCTCGAGGGTGACGCTTGACCCGACCATCGAATTCTCCGGCGACAAGATCCCGACGCCGGAGCAGCTTGCCGAACTCCATCACCTTTCACACCTGGAATGCTTCATCGCGAATTCCGTTCTCACGGATGTCGTGGTCGCAGGCGTTCCTTCGCTTCAAAACGCATAAGGTTTGCCGCTGATGCGCTATCTTCCTCTCTCCGATTCCGATCGCGGCGAAATGCTCGCCCGCATCGGCGTCAAATCCGTCGACGATCTTTTTGCCGACGTGCCGAAAAACGTTCTTCTGAAAGAGCCGCTCGATTTGCCCCGTCGCAAGGGCGAGCTCGACGTCGAGCGCACGCTGCTGCGCATGTCGACGAAGAACGTTCCAGCGTCGTCCGTGCCGTTCTTCGTCGGAGCGGGTGCCTACAAGCACCA
>NZ_JBFUKD010000751.1:0-1675 GCF_056401005.1 Microvirga sp. P4_G7
GCCATCAGATGTCCGGGCTTCTGTTCGCGGGGATAGAAGGATGACGGGAAATGCGCCGTGTGAGCCATCGGCTGTTCGATGCTCTCCTGCAGGTTCAGATCGTGATGCACGTGGCGGAGGAAGAGGAACATCTGCCATTGCTCTTGCTGATCGCCGCCAGGCGATCCGCACACCATGTAAGGCGCGCCATCCTTTTCCACGAGCGTCGGGGTCAGCGTCGTGCGGGGCCGCTTGCCGGGTTCGAGGCTCGCGGGCAAGCCGGGTTCGAGCCAGAACATCTGGGCGCGCGAATTGAGCATGAAGCCGAGTTCGGGAACGACCGGCGAGGATTGCAGCCAGCCGCCGGAGGGCATCGCCGCGATCATGTTGCCATGGCGGTCGACGACGTCGATGTGAACCGTGTCGCCGCGGCGTGCCGAGCGCATGGATTGCAGCGTCGGCTCGCCGCCGGTGATCTTGCGGTCTGCCGTCGAAAGTTCGCGCAGCGCTTTGAGCGTCCGCTCGATCTGGAGGTCGTAACCCTCGACGCGCCCGGGGCGCAGTTCACGCGACGCGTGATCCGTGATCAGTTTTCGCCGCTCGTCRTTGTACGCGTCCGACAGAAGTGTTTCGATCGGCACTTTGACGAAATCCGGATCGCCGTAATAAGCCTCGCGATCGGCGAATGCGAGCTTCATCGCCTCGACGACCGTGTGCACGAACGGCGCGCTCGAAGGACCCATGGCCGACAGATCGAAATCCTTCAGAAGGGCGAGCGTCTGCAGGAAGACCGGTCCTTGACCCCAGGGTCTGATCTTGTTCACCCGGTAATTGTGATAATCGTACGTCTGCGGCGCGTCGTAGCTCGCGGACCAGGACGCCATGTCGTCGCCCGTCAATACGCCGCGATGACGCGACCCGCTCTGATCCATGGCTTCCGTCTTGCGCACGAAGCTGTCGATCGCTTCGGCGACGAACCCCTTGTAGAACGTATCGCGCGCAGCTTCGATCTGGCCGTCGCGACCTTTTCCCTTCGCCTCCGCCTCGCGAAGAATGCGCTTCCACGTCTCGGCGAGCTGCGGGTTGCGGAAAAGCTCTTTCGCGGCGGGCGCGTTCCCACCCGGAAGAAAAACAGAAGCCGAGGTCGGCCATTCCGTTTCAAAGAAGTCCTTGAGGCCGGCGATCGTATCAGCCACACGAGGAAGCAACGGATGGCCGTGCTCGGCGTAGTAGATCGCCGGTTCGAGTACATCCCGCGGTGACATGGTGCCGTGATCGCGCAGCAGCAACATCCACGCATCGAACGCGCCGGGCACGACCGTTGCGAGAAGGCCGTTTCCAGGAATCAGCTTCAGGCCTTCACTATGATAGTGTTCGATCGACGCGCCCTTGGGCGCGACGCCTTGGCCGCAAAGGACTTCGACCTTCCCCGTTTTCGCCGAATAGAAGACGGCGGGAACTTCACCGGATGGGCCAACCAGATGAGGTTCGACGACCTGCAGAACAAAGGCCGACGCGACGCAAGCGTCAAAGGCGTTGCCACCCCGCTCCAGCATCGCCATGCCCGCTGCCGAGGCGAGCCAATGCGTTGAGGTGACGACACCGAAGGTGCCGAGAATTTCAGGTCGTGTGGTGAACATCATCTTGTCCGAGGTTGGAGGCGTAGCTGGCAGTGTTTTAGTTTTCGCGAGGATCG
>NZ_JBFUKD010000752.1:0-1669 GCF_056401005.1 Microvirga sp. P4_G7
GAGCTCGGCCTCGATCTACCGCTTCTCGAACAATTCTGGATCTATCTGAAAAAAGCCGTCACCGGCGATTTCGGCAATTCGGTCCTGACTACCAACCCGGTGATGACGGACATCGTCAACGCGTTTCCCGCGACGCTCGAACTCGCCACACTCGGAACGTTGATCGGAACCCTCATCGGCGTGCCTCTCGGCGTTCTCGCGGCCGTCAAACGCGGGACGTTGATCGATCAGTTCGTGCGCTTGTTGGGACTGATCGGCTATTCCGTACCCATCTTCTGGCTCGGCCTGATGGGTCTTTTGTTCTTTTATGCGAAGCTCGGTTGGGTCGAAGGACCGGGACGCCTCGACGTGACCTATTCCTACATGTACACGCCGACCACAGGGATCGTGCTCATCGATACGCTTCTCGAAGGTCAGATGGATGCGTTCTGGAACGCGCTGTCGCACATCGCGCTGCCTGCCTGCCTTCTGGGCTATTTCTCGCTCGCCTATATCAGCCGCATGACGCGCTCGTTCATGCTCAACGAGCTGGCGCAGGAATACGTGATCGCAGCCCGCGTGAAAGGCTTGTCCGAGATGCGCGTCATCTGGCGCCACGCGCTGCGCAACGCGGCTGTGCCCCTGATCACGGTCATCGCGCTGTCCTATGCCAATCTGCTCGAAGGTTCGGTGCTGACCGAGACGGTGTTCGCGTGGCCGGGGCTTGGCCAGTACATCACCAATTCGCTGCAGAATGCGGACATGAACGCCGTTCTCGGCGGAACGCTCGTGATCGGGACGGTCTTCGTGCTGCTCAATCTCGTTTCCGACCTGCTCTATCGTCTGCTCGACCCGAGGACCCGTTGATGGCTGGTACGTCTTCACCTTCCCAGCCGACCGGTTTGCGCGGCTGGCTGATCTCACCCGAACCAGCCTCCCGCTGGCAAGCACGCCTCGGCCGCTTCTATCTCGGCTGGCGCACGTTCTCGCAGAATCCGCTCGCCGTGCTGGGGCTCTGCGTCGTTCTGCTGCTGATCGTCGTCGCCCTGTTCGCTGGCTTCATCGCGCCCTACTCACCCGTCAGCGGCGGCGATCTGCGCACGGCGCGTCTGCTGCCGCCGAGCGCCGAGCATTGGCTCGGCACCGACGACCAGGCGCGCGACATCTTCTCTCGTATCGTCTACGGCTCACGCATCACCCTTTGGGTCGTGGTCCTTGTCTCGATCATCGCGACGCCGATCGGGTTGCTCGTCGGGACCGTGTCCGGCTATCTCGGCGGCTGGGTCGATACGGTGCTGATGCGTCTCACCGACATCTTCCTTGCCTTCCCACGTCTGGTGCTGGCCCTTGCCTTCGTAGCGGCGCTCGGCCCGGGAATCGAGAACGCGATCATTGCGATCGCGATCACGTCATGGCCGCCCTATGCGCGTATCGCACGGGCGGAAACGCTGATGATCCGCAACAGCGATTTCATTGCGGCGGTCAAACTCCAGGGCGCGTCGACACCGCGCATCATCTTCGGCCATGTGGTGCCGCTTTGCGTTTCCTCGCTGATCGTGCGCGTGACGCTCGACATGGCGGGCATCATTCTCACCGCCGCCGGTCTCGGCTTCCTCGGCCTCGGTGCGCAGCCGCCGATGCCGGAATGGGGCGCCATGGTCGCCACCGGCCGCAACTATCTCATCGACCA
>NZ_JBFUKD010000753.1:0-1667 GCF_056401005.1 Microvirga sp. P4_G7
GTCATCATCCTCGACGAGCGCGAGGCGAGAGTACTCCGGTTGGACCGGCAAGACACCGTGCCGCTCGATCCCTTCTTTGCTTACCCGATGGCACGCCTTGCTGATCCCGCCGCATGCCTTTCCCGCTCCGAGCCACTGGAGGACGCAGAATTGGTGCGGCGGTTGCTGTTGGTGGCCATCGCCTGCGAGTTGAGCGGCGTGCTTCGCGGCGCATTGTTCAGCGTGACCGAACACGTGACGATGCGCCGGCAGTTCGGACGTCCGATCGGCTCGTTCCAGGCCGTCCAGCACAGGCTGGCAATGTGTGCCAGCACCATCGAGGCGGGCAGATGGCTTGCTCGAAGAGCGGCTGGTGTCGGCGACATGGAATCCGCGCTGATCGCCGTAGGGTACCTACAGGATAACACGCCGAGAATTGTCTATGATCTACATCAGTTCATGGGTGCCATGGGGTTGACGCTGGAGCACCCGCTCTATCGATGGACCTACCGGGCGCGCCTGCTTGTTTCCGACCTAGGTGGGGCTTCCCGACAGCTGCGAGATGCGGCATCGGTTGTTTGGCCCGAATGATCGCAGAGCCCTGCCCCCAAGATCGGCAAGCGGAGGAAAGCCCATGACGTCGAACTGGCAAGAAAAATACAGTTCAATGCTCTTCTCCCGACGCGGGCGCATCCTGACAATCACGCTCAATAACCCCGACTCCTTGAACTCCGTCGGAAAACAGATGCATGATGAGCTTGGTCAGGTGTTCATCGACGTGGCCGGCGACGAAGACAGCGATGTCATCATACTGACGGGGTCGGGACGCGCATTTTCCGCCGGCGGCGACATCGTCCACATGCAGTCGATCGTCGACAACCCGCAACAGTTTATCCACGAAGCCGACGTCGCCAAGCGCATCGTCTTCTCTCTCCTCGATCTCGAGAAACCCATCATCGCCAAGATCAATGGCCACGCCGTCGGTCTGGGTGCCACCTTGGCGTTGCTCTGCGATGTTTCGTTCATGTCGACCAGCGCCAAGATCGGCGACCCTCACGTGGCGATCGGATTGGTCGCTGGCGACGGCGGCGCTGTGATCTGGCCGCAACTGATTGGCTTCTCACGTGCCAAGGAATATTTGATGACAGGCGATCTCATCGACGCCGAGCGAGCTGCGGCCATGGGCCTGGTGAACCACACGGTCGACGCCGACAAAATCGACGAGACGGTCGACGCCTTCTGCGATCGACTCGCCGCCGGTTCGACTCAAGCGATCCGTTGGACAAAGAGTGTCGTCAACATCGAGCTGAAACGGATCGCCAGCGCCCTCATGCATGCCGGCATCGCGTATGAGACGGTATCGGCGCACTCTCCCGATCACGCAAATGCGGTCGCCGCCTTCAAAGACAAGCGCCGCCCCGTTTTCAACGCAAAGAAGTGACGTCTTTGGAGTGGCGGCTCGACAAGTGTCATTGGTCCGTTCAAGGACATGACTTCGACGCTTCGCAGAGCCCGAAAGGATCGCGACGTCATCAGCGAACAGCGACATCCGAACGGACAGCGCTCCGTCGTGATCGCAACCATCCGAGACGATCCGAATGGGAAACGTGAAGTAGCTCTCTCCGGCTCTCTCCGACCTCTGTATCCGTCATGCCAGCCGACGATGCGACGGGTCCGGGGAATGAAGC
>NZ_JBFUKD010000754.1:0-1656 GCF_056401005.1 Microvirga sp. P4_G7
CAAGCGTACAGCGCGGGCCAGAGACCGAGCGTTGCGGCAGCGCCGAGGACGGCGGTTAGAAACGCAAGAGCGACGTTCTGAACCGCAAGAAACCGATCCAGCACCATGCTGAGCCCAAGAGCGCTTGCGACGAATATCGTGCTGTAGAGATACGGCGCCGCCTCGAACCGCGTTGTGACGTGCGCCGCGCGCGTGGCGACGGCTTTTGTCCCCTCGCCTTCGTTGAGAGCGATGACATGGACGCTGATGTCGCCTGCCAACCGGATGACATCATGCGCGACCGRGCCCTGGAGCGCCTCCGCAAGGCGGGATTTGGCGGGTTTCCCGATAATGATATGTGTAGCGTTGTGAGTCTCCGCATAGTGAACGACCTCGCTGGCGACATCGCGTCCAGGAATGGTCACGGCTTCGCCACCGAGACGCTCGGAAAGACGGAGAAGGTCCGTCACACGGTCGCTCTCAGCTTCTGAGCGTCGCAGTACACCCGCGGTCTCGATGTGCAACGCGATCCAGGGAGCCTGCAAGCGTGCCGTCACCCGTCGCGCATAGCGTATGAGCGCTTCGCTTCCGACGTTCTCGTCGATGCAGACGAGAACGCGGTCACCCGCGGCCCACGGGCCCGGGATGGCGTTCTCCTGCATATGGCTGACCAACTGCTCATCGACGCGCTGGGCTGTGCGCCGAAGAGCCAGCTCGCGCAAGGCCGTGAGATTGCCGGGAGAGAAGTAGTGCGCCACGGCACGCTGTGCGGTTTTTGGAACATAGACCTTGCCATCGTTGAGACGTTGGATCAGGTCTCGCGGCGTGATGTCGATGACCTCGATATCGTCCGCACGATCCACGATCGCGTCGGGCACGGTCTCTCGCACGCGAATGCGCGTGATCTGTGCGACAACGTCATTGAGACTCTCGACGTGCTGAATGTTCAGCGTCGAGTGAACGTCGATGCCGGCCGCCAGCAGTTCTTCCACGTCGAGGTATCGCTTGGGATGGCGGCTCCCTGGCGCGTTGGTGTGCGCGAGCTCGTCGACGAGAACCAACTGCGGTCGACGCCGGAGTATGGCGTCGAGATCCATCTCCTGGAGGCGATGCCCCTTATAATCGACCGCCCGGCGCGGCAACGACTCGAGTCCGGCGACCAACGCCTCGGTCTCCGCGCGGCCATGGGTCTCGACGATTCCGATGACCACGTCGACACCCTCGTCGCGTCTTGCGGCCGCTTCCTGAAGCATTTGGAACGTTTTGCCCACGCCCGGAGCCGCGCCGAGAAAGATCTTCAGCCGCCCCCGTCCCTCCGACGCAGCCGCTTTTAGGAGCGCATCTGGCGAGGGGCGGCGGTCACTGGCGCGGCGATCATCGGGCATAGTCATTCTCGATGTGGCGGGAGCTAAAGATGCCACCTCTTCTCTATCGATCTAGCTGATCGAGCGCGAGATTCAACTTGAGGACGTTGACGGTCTCCTCTCCCATGAACCCCAAAATCCTTCCCTCCGCGGTCTTGGAAACGACCTCGAGAACGCGCTCCGGTGACAAGCTTCGCGCTGCGGCGACCCTGGGAACTTGGAACCGCGCCGCCTCGGGCGATATGTGCGGGTCGAGCCCGCTGCCCGAGGTCGTTACGAGATCGATCGGAACCGCGGCCCCGGGATTCTGGGC
>NZ_JBFUKD010000755.1:0-1649 GCF_056401005.1 Microvirga sp. P4_G7
TGATCAACGCGCGCGCTGACGTGAACCAACTTCTGCCGCTGAAGTATCGGTGGGCTTGGGAAAAGTACCTTGCCGGTTGCAACAATCACTGGATGCCCACCGAAGTATCGATGCAGGCGGACATCGCCCTCTGGAAGGCGAAGGATGGATTGACCGATGACGAACGGCGCATGCTGAAACGAAATCTCGGTTTCTTCGCGGCCTCGGAATCGCTCGTCGCCAACAACATCGTTCTCGCGATCTACCGGCATCTGACGAACCCGGAATGCCGGCAGTAYCTGCTKCGSCARTCSTTCGAGGAGGCGGTGCATACGCATACATTCCAGTACATCGTCGAAAGCCTTGGCCTCGACGAGGGCGAGCTCTTCAATATGTACCGCGAGGTACCTTCCATTACCGCCAAGGCCGCATGGGCCTTGGCGCACACCCGCAATCTCGACGATCCGGATTTCAAGACCGGAACGCCCGACACGGACCGCGACTTCCTGCGCGATCTGGTAGCGTTCTATGTCGTGTTCGAGGGCATGTGGTTCTACACGGGATTCGCGCAGATCCTATCGCTCGGCCGCCGCAACAAGATGGTTGGTATCGCCGAACAATATCAGTACATCCTGCGCGACGAGAGCATTCATCTGAACTTCGGCATCGACGTCATCAACCAGATCAAGATAGAGGATCCGTCGCTCTGGAACGCGGCTTTTCAGGACGAGATCCGCGGCATGCTTCACGATGCGGCCCTGCTCGAAGCGGCTTATGGAAGGGACACGATGCCACGCGGCTTTCTAGGCTTGAACGCCGCGCTCTGCGAGCAATACATGCACTTCATCGCCAATCGCCGATGTGCGCAACTCGGGCTTGCGGCAGTCTTCCCGGAAACCGAGAACCCGTTTCCGTGGATGTCGGAGGCCATGGATCTCAAGAAAGAGAAGAACTTTTTCGAGACCCGGGTCATCGAATATCAAACGGGCGGCGGACTGGCCTGGGACTGACGGCGATTGTCAGGGTTCCAGCTCTTGCAGAACCTGTTCGAGAGACCGCATCAGATCCGCCTGTGTGAACGGTTTGGTGAGCCTCGGCAGATCGACCGTCGCACCTGGCTCAATTTCCGCGTAACCGGTTGCGAGAATGACAGGCAGGTTGGGCCGTTTCTCACGAACCGCCTTGGCGAGCTGAAGACCCGACATTCCCGGCATGACCTGATCCGATAGGACAAGGTCGATCTCCGCTGCGCGGTCCAGCATGGTGAGCGCTTCAAACGGGGACGATGTTGGCAGGCACTTGTGTCCCAAGTCCTCCAACATCGCCACGGTGTTCGTGAGCACCAACCAGTCGTCATCGACGGCAAGCACCGTGAGAACGCGGTCTGTACGGGATCGCTCAACCGCGGGAATTCTATTCGCTCCGGTCATTGCGCCGATCGCGTCGCTGCTTGCAACAGGCAGCCACAGCTCAGCCTGCGTTCCCTTCCCTACTTCGCTGTTGAGGATGAACGCCCCGCCGCTTTGCTTCGTGATGCCGTGAACCATCGCGAGCCCAAGCCCGGTGCCTTTTCCAGGACCTTTGGTCGTAAAAAAGGGTTCGACAGCCCGGCGCAAAGTTTCCTTGTCCATGCCGGAACCGTTGTCGCTCACGCTCAGGCAGACATACAC
>NZ_JBFUKD010000756.1:0-1649 GCF_056401005.1 Microvirga sp. P4_G7
AAGTGTGCCCTCGCGATTGTCGAAAACGTTGGTGCCGCCGCCGAGATCGACATTGCCTTTGATGACGCCCTTGTTGATGATGGTGTCGTTGGCACTCGAACCAATGATCGCCCTCAGTATGAGCGCGCCGCTGCCGACGATAGTTCCGCTATTGATCACCGTCGATCCACTGCCAAGTGAATCGAGGGTCAGCGCGGTACCGTGGTGGGCAAAGATGGTTCCCTCGTTGACGACTTCGATCTTCCCACCTTGGATGGCAATGCCGTTTTGATATCCCTCGATCGTCCCGGCGTTCCATATCCTCTGGTCATAACCCAAGTTCGACGCCAGGCTGATCCCAGCAAGACGACCGTAAACCGAACCGCTGTCTCCGATATGGATAAATCCTCGGGCTGCCTGCAAACCGTAGTTGTTCGAAGATACGCCGCCCAATATCGTCGCCGTCAGCTCACCAGATGCGGAATGGATCGCATTTGCACCGGCGCCGGTGGCGGATAGCCCTCCCAGACGCTCGACAACGATAAAATCATCCCCAGTCACAACCGACGCATGTTCGCCGGCTGCCGTGGTCGTGACTTGGACGGTTGAGATTATCTTGGGCATTGCGTGTCCTGTTGAGCTGAAACTCTCCATGACACGCATGACGCTGCGTCGCCCCCGTGCGAACGCACGGGAAACCCAATGTCTGGGCCTGTTCTGATGCGAGGAACGGCCAGCCGAATTGACCTAGGACCGCCGCTACGATCCCACCTATCGTTCATCGCCGTGCGGCAACCGAGAAGCACAACCGTGTTTCAAGAGCGATGTTCTGGCCAGGATGGTGATGATGATGATGATGATCACCGGCCTCGCGACCGCAACGGAGCTATCCAGCCGCCGGCATGCAATCCGTCACCCAGGCGAAGGCGGGGCGGTGCCGCCATCGGGTTTGTCGTCGGGTTTGATCGGAGACAGTCCGCGGAAAGTGAAGATTGTAAACAGCGCAATAACGATGGCGACATCGTAGCTGCCGAGGCCTACCGCAGCTCCAATTGCGCCCGTCGCCCATAGCCCCGCGGCGGTGGCTGTTCCTTGCACAGCGCCGGCTTGCTTGATGATGGCCCCCCCGCCGATGAAGCCGATACCCGTGATCAGACCTTCGATGACGCGCGCCTGAGCCTCCGGCGAGCTCCCGAAGTCGCCCTCCGTCGCCTGAACGAACCCGCAGCTTGCGACGGCGACGAGCGGGAATGTCCGTAGGCCTGCACTCCGCTCATTGCGCTCCCGATCCCATCCGATGGGTAAAGCGAGGACATAGGCGAACGCCAAGACCGCGACATGGGGGATGAAGGGAAACGTCTCCAGTATGTGCTCGATCTGGTCCATTCGGCGTCCGCGGTGTCCACTCGGTGCACTGAAAAGCGGCAGAGCTGTGCGTTGGTTCCATCGTCGTAAAGACATGCCGGCTAGTTTGGTCGCGCAGGCGACCAACGAGGCTTCGTTCGCGCTTCCTGCCAACTCGCTCTAGCCGTCTTGGCGTGTGGCTACCCAATAATACAATCTCGTTTCAGGAGTGGCGTCTCCGGCATGGATTTTTGGAGCCGAGCCTACCGCCTATACAACAGCTTTCCGTGCGCTGCGGACTTTGGCGACATAAGGCAGCATGAATA
>NZ_JBFUKD010000757.1:0-1646 GCF_056401005.1 Microvirga sp. P4_G7
TCTCCATTGAATTCCTGCTCGCGATAAGCAAGCCCATACTCGGTACTGATCGCAAAGTCTTCGACGAGTTTGCCACCGCCGGTTCGGTCGTAGGTGCTCCTACGAACAACGCCATCCGCATCATAATCATGTCGCTCCCGCCAGTTGTATGAGTCGAACTTCCAGCGCCAATGGACCTCCGTCTTGTCGTCATACTTAATGTCGTGACTGACAAGCCTGCCCGCGTTGTCGTAAATTTGCTCGTACTCACTCCACAACTCGGTATTCGCGCGATCCCACGCGTAGGCATATCGGCTTCCCCCGTCGTTGAAAGCGGTAAGGCTGATTTGTTGACCCGAGGTGTTAAAGCGGTTCACCGCAATTGAGGTTACTTCCCCTCCGCCTGGATTGTTGTAAACGCGCCAGTCGATCTTAGTTCGCGTGCCGTCGCTGTTCTCAATGTCCCATCCGAAAATTCGGTCCTCGCTGATGATGTAATCCAACTCATCAACTGTTAGAGAGTAGCCACCAGCAAACTCGAATATCTCCACGTTGGCGATATCACTTCCGTCGGGCGAGTTTACACGTTTGTCGACAACTCCATACTTCCCGAACGCGCTATAGAGCATGATCTCATAGTCAGTGCGATCACCGGTCAAGACGATCGTGTCAGTTCCTTCCCCACCGTCGAGAAAGTCGGCACCCGCGCCTCCAATGAGCCGATCGTTGCCATACCCCGCGAACAGCTCGTCATCACCTGCACCACCATCAAGGGTATCATTGCCATCGTCACCATTGAGCCTATCCCAACCGTCTCCGCCGGAGAGAAAATCGCTGCCCCACTCGCCATTGAGCACATCGTCGCCGGTGYCGCCCACGAGTGTATCGTTGGCGTACCCGCCCCACAGGAAATCAATACCATCCCCTCCATCGAGGCTGTCGTTATCTTGGCCGCCGTATAGCTGATCAGAACCTGAGCCACCGACTAGCGTGTCGTTTTCGACGCCACCCTCCAGTTGATCGTCGCCTCCGTCGCCGTGAAGGGTATCGGCACCATCGCCACCGAAGAGGGTGTCTTGATCCGCTCCGCCGGAAAGGTCATCTAGCCCAGCCCCTCCATCGAGACGGTCATTGCCTATCGAGCCGATTAGAACATCATTGCCGCTCGATCCGGACAGCGTGTCATCGCCTGCCCCCCCGTTCAGAATGTCCTCACCATCTTGACCGTCTAGGTCGTCGTTGCCGTCCTCTCCATTGAGTGCATCACTCTCCGTCCCGCCTTGCAGTGTATCGCCGCCGCCGCCCCCCCAAAGACTGTCAGCGCCATCTGCACCGTTCAAGTAATCGCTCGAAGCTCCACCAACGATTAGATCTGATCCGCTCTCTCCATAGAGAAAATTGAGTCCGTCGCCACCATTGAGGGTATCATCGCCCAGTCCTCCCTCGAGCGTGTCACTTCCAGCACCCGCAACAAGGGAGTCATTTCCAGCGTCCCCTCGAAGTATATTGTTTCCATCAAGATCGGACAACGAATCTGAATCGTCACCTCCATTGAGGATGTCGTTGCCAGACTCGCCGTTCAGAGCGTCGCTTTCTCCGCCTCCCCAAAGAACGTCGTCCCCAAGTCCGCCCGTAAGAGAGTCTGCACCACTCGCACCGTGGAGCGT
>NZ_JBFUKD010000758.1:0-1646 GCF_056401005.1 Microvirga sp. P4_G7
GGGTGGGTAAGGCTTTCAGCATTGGAATTGCCAAAAATCGGGCGGTCAGATGGCCACCCTCAAGAGTTTGCCAGGCGCTAAAGCCGGGTCACTTTGCACACCACCCGGCCAATGACTTGAAGATCGTCCGCGAGAATCTCATCGATGCCATGGACGGGGTTGTCGGACTTAATCCTGATTCGCACAGGGGCGCTCCCCTTAACGACTTCAAGTCGCTTCACTGCAACGCCGATCCCATCAAAGATCGCGAAGAGCCCATCTGGCGAAGGGGATGTTTGTGATCGGTTGACCATTACACGGTCTCCCGGAAGCAGTGTGGGGATCATCGAATCGCCGGCGACCGGGATAAAATCTACGTCAGCTTCGCGCGCGTTCAGTTCCGTCCGGAGGTAATCAACGGGGAGGCGCCATACGGCGCGGACGCCGTCGATTTCCTTCCCGTCCATCATGTAAATCGGAGCGACGCCGCCGCCGCCCAACCCGGCTGTCACGTCTCTTTCGGGTACTTCGCCAGGACCAAGGGACTGCCGGGAAACCCTGCGCGTCGCGCCAGTACGGTCGGCATCGTCTTGGAATTGTGGGTCTGGGTCGAATTCCTCGCCGATTGGCACCCGGACAATCTCCCGAGGGCCGGCCTTTTCCGCGAGAAGCTTCGCCTTTCCAATGTCATTGGGGCCGAGGCCCACGAGCCACCCAGGAAGGACGCCAAAAGCGGCGCCATACTTTATCGCATCAGACATCGAGAAGCCGTTCTGACCGTTCTCATGCGCGGTGTAGGTCGAGACCGTCCACCCGTGCTCCAGGGCGGCGTTGCGGGCTGATTTGTAGCCAGAAGCCAATCTGGCGGTTCGGAGACGTTCGGCCTGATCCATCATGAACACCACATAGCACGAATATTTAACATAAATCATGTTGACGATGTGAGCACGATAGGTGTACATCGTGTCTATGAAACGTGTTCACGATCTCTTTGACGACCTTGGTGGACCGGCCGCGGTAGCGCGAGCGCTGGGGGTCGGCCCTTCAACAGCTTCGGAAATGAAACGTCGTGGTTCGATCCCAGGTGAGTATTGGGCGGAGATCGTTCGGGACGCGAATGCCCGCGGAATTGAGAGCGTCACGCTCGAAAGGTTGGCTGCCATTCACGCCCGTGAACGAGCTCAGATGGAAGAAGGTTCTGAGGTCGTGTCATGCGCCTGAAGGCCCGTATGCGCTTTTGCGCCAAGCAGCAGTTCTGGTCCCTCACGCATGACGGTTGGGTCATCACCCATCCTTCCGCGACAGCAATCGTTCCAGGATGCCGTCGAGGTGACGCTTGATGTCGTCACGTCCCTCCATATGCGCTCGGATGTACGGGCCGGTCGTTGAGATCGAAACCTCTTCTGCGGTCATCAGCCCCGCGCCGAGCAAGTCGCTCACAAGGCTTTCGAACAACTGCAGCGCGAGTTCGGCTTTGTCGTCGGTCGTCAGTTCCGCCGCTCCTTCCGCTCTTCGCATCTCACACATCGCCCAGTCCCTTCGTCTTCTGCTGAGCCGGATCATGCAGGCGGATGGGAATTCCTTCAAAGCAATCGTTTCGGGAAACCTTGCATGAACACGCGCTCCTACCTTCGCGAAGATCATCTCATTTTGAAGGCGGCGTTTCG
>NZ_JBFUKD010000759.1:0-1645 GCF_056401005.1 Microvirga sp. P4_G7
GCCTAGACCGGCAACGAAGACGATCAAGCACCGGACGATCGCTGCCGCCGTCGCCGAGGCTTTGCGACAGCGCATTCTCGACGGCGATTTCGCCGCCGGCTTCCAGCTTCGTCAGGACGCTTTGGCGGACGAATTCGGCGTCAGCCGGATCCCGGTACGCGAAGCGTTGATGCAACTCGAGGCCGAGGGCTTGGTGAAGATCGAGCCGCACAAGGGCGCCATCGTCTCGGAGCTTTCGACGCGCGAAATCGAGGAGCTTTTTGAGCTTCGCTCGCTGCTTGAACCGCGTCTGCTCAAGGAATCCGCCCCGCGGCTCACACAGGACGATTATGCGCGATTGAACGGCATTCTCGAAGAATACAGCGCTGAATTACGAGCGGCTCATGTGGGGCGCTGGGGCGAACTCAACACGGAGTTCCACATGCTGCTCTATCGCCACGCCGCGCGGCCGCGCTCGCTCGCGATCGTCGCCAACCTTCTTCAGGAATGTGACCGCCACACGCGCATCCAGCTCTCGCTGACCGGTGGAATGGAGCGCGCGGAAGACGAACACGCCGAATTGGTACGTTTGTGCGCGCAGGGCAAGGTCGGCGCAGCATGTACCCTTCTGAAGTCGCATATCGACCACGTCGATCGTTCGCTGCGAGCGTTCCTCCAAAAGAAGAATGTCTGACGCGACGACTACATTTTGCTCTCTGCGGGAACCGGCACCGCGTCTTATGGGCTTCGTGGAACCTCGGTCCTTGTGAGACGGCGGGCGGGCTACACGGCTCACGGTAGAGCGGTACACGCGGTTCATGGATCAAATGGACGTTGCGGAGGCCAACCGGAAGCGTTTTGAAATCGTCGCGGGCAGACGATGACTAGACTTGACCGAGAACAGAAAAGGACCTATCTCGCGCTCACCACCGGGCCGGAATTGTAAACTCCGCCCCCGATCTTGCAAACCGAGCGCTAAAGCTGAGGTTTCACAGATAGTTACGGTGGGGGATAGTTTAATGGTAGAACAGCGGACTCTGACTCCGCTAGTCTAGGTTCGAGTCCTAGTCCCCCAGCCAATTGCAAGCATTGAACAATTCGTCTTTGGCGGTATCGCGGGAAACGCGAGTTAGACACCATTTTCCCTGAAGTTAGACAATGCGTTCTCAGGATCCATACCGGCGTTCGTGCGGTCGATGGCATCGTTCTTGTTTTGTTCGAAACACACGCCCAGACCGGAAGAGCACGCTGATCCTACGATGAGACAGGTACTGAGATTCCCCGTATGACGCCCGCCAATACGCGGGCGTTCCGCGTCTCCAGCATCATCGCTGAATGCATTAAGCGAGGTGCTGTACGGGAACGGCCGGTAGACGCATCCCCTCCCCGCTGACATGGCCGTCCTAGACGTTGGCTGCGGCTCAAGTGCAGCAAGTGTAGCGGGAAGAATATCAGCGCACGCCCTGAGTGGACGCAGAGTCAAATCTCGAAGCGTTTCTATCCCCGGCATCGCTGCAACGAAAACCCCTCGCCGGACAGTACCGACGAGGGGAGCCGAGGAGTTTCAAACCACGAAAAAATCCCTGTAGGTCATCTTGAGGTTCTTCGAGAGCGTGGCGATCTGGATCTGCGCGGTCGCGCCGGTGCCGTCGGCGTCGTAGTAGAG
>NZ_JBFUKD010000760.1:0-1640 GCF_056401005.1 Microvirga sp. P4_G7
GAACAGGGCGGCGTCGACCGCGCCGCGGATCCGCTCGGCGATGGCATCGGCTGTTTTGGCATCGGCGCCGGGGAGGAAGATGCAGAATTCGTCGCCGCCGAAACGGCCGGCGATGTCATTTTCCCGAATGCCCGTGCGAATGGCGGCCGACGCGGCGTTCAAGGTTTCGTCGCCCGCCGCGTGTCCATAGGTGTCGTTGATGGTCTTGAAATTGTCGACGTCGATGAGGAGCAACGCGCCCTCGTCGGTCGTGCGACGCAGGAACTGGACACGCGTCGAGAAGGAATCGCGGTTGAGAAACCCCGTCATCGAATCCCGTGTCGTCTGCTCCTGCAGCGCGGCGTTGGCGAAACCGAGTTCGTCCAAAGCCTGTCTGAGACGATCGTTCTGCCGGAAGATGTAATAGCTTATCGGAAACGCGGTCATCATCGGCAGGAAGCAGTTCATGACGACCACGAACGCCGTATAGGGCTGCCCGGCAGCCTTGCGGGCCACAAAGGACACCACCTGCACGATCGCCACGACGAGGATCGTCACCAGGCCGGACTTAGAAACAATGCTCTTCATGAACCGCCCCCCGGCTGGTCGGACGAAGCGACGCTGATCGAACCGCCTTCTTAAACCATATCGCAAGGGAAGCTACTTACGTGGACGCCCCGACCGCACGCGGCGCCACACGTGGATCGCTCTCGAAGAGCGATCGTTGGAACTCGAGGGCGAGCCGCGGGCTCTCGCAGAGCGCCTGTACGCTCGTCGGTGTCACGCGCATCCGCCACGTCTGCCGCCGCACAGGGGCGGGTTTTACAAAAACGCGGCATGTGAGCCAGGAATAGGTGACGCCGCGACTTGGACACCGCACGGAAGCCGAGCGTACCCCTTCGGCTTCGGCCGCGCGCGCGAGATCGGCAAAGACCTGACACGCCGAGTAATCCGACAGGTCGCGCAGGGACGCGTCAGCGTCGGGCGCGATGTCGACGAGGCGCTCGGTGGCAATCTCGACGGAAAACGCCGTGTATTCCGACATCTTTCCCGGCAACGGCGTGCCGGGTGATTCCGCGAAGAACAGCACCCGGTAGAACGCCATCTCGGCCATCGCGGTCTCCACGGTCGCAGCTGTGTAGAAGACGCCTTCGCGCTGGCCGATCCTGCGAAACCGCGATCCGTATTTGGCGGGGTACCGAAAGGGCGTGAAGAGAAGCACATCGAGATGGCGGCACTCGGGCGGTATGGGCGGCTTGGTGCCTTCGATGAGTTCCTCGAGCCTGGCTTGCTCGACGAGGTTGTCGACCAGCGGATTGGTCGAGATGACGTATTGCGATTCCACCACCCGCCAGCACTCGCCCGCGAAGTGCTTGAAATCAGAGCGGAGCGCGTCTGGCGTCCAGGTAATCGATGACATGGGTCAGACCGGCAATCGATTGAACCGCGTCCACGGGACGGGCGTCGAGCGCTGTGTTGTGGTGGCGGAACCAGGCACTTGCGACGCTCGCGTCGCCGCCGACGATCGCATCGAGGGAGCGGAAGAGGCGGATGAACATGATGGCGAGTTCGTAGGCCTTGCGGTCCGTTTCGAGCGGAAACGCCCCGCTCTTCATGCGCGACACGGTGGCCTCGGAAACGCCGATGATGCCGCCCAGCAC
>NZ_JBFUKD010000761.1:0-1640 GCF_056401005.1 Microvirga sp. P4_G7
GTCTTCGAAGTTGTAGCCGTTCCACGGCATGAACGCGACGAGCACGTTGCGGCCGAGAGCCAATTCGCCGAGATCGGTCGAAGGACCGTCGGCGATGATGTCGCCCTTGCGGACGATGTCGCCGGCGCGGATCAGCGGCTTCTGCGTGATGCAGGTCGACTGGTTCGAGCGCTGGAACTTCTGCAGACGATAGATGTCGACGCCCGGCCGCGTCGGGTCGGTCTCTTCCGTCGCGCGGATAACGATACGGGTCGCATCCACTTGATCGACGATACCGGCCCGGCGAGCGGCGATGGCGGCACCGGAGTCGCGAGCGACGACGGCTTCCATGCCGGTTCCGACGAACGGAGCATCCGCCTGTACCAGAGGCACGGCCTGACGCTGCATGTTCGAGCCCATGAGCGCGCGGTTCGCGTCGTCGTTCTCGAGGAACGGGATGAGCGCGGCTGCGACGGACACGAGCTGCTTCGGCGACACTTCCATCAGATCGACGCGATCGGGAGCGGCGACGATGTTTTCACCGGCGCGGCGGCAGATGACCAGCTCTTCCGTGAGCTTGTCGTTGCCGTCGAGCGCGGAGTTCGCCTGCGCGATGTTGTACTTCGCCTCTTCCATGGCCGAGAGGTAGATGACCTCCTTCGTGACATGGCTTTGGCGAACGCGCCTGAACGGCGTTTCGATGAAGCCGTACTTGTTGACGCGCGCGAACGTCGCCAGCGAGTTGATCAGACCGATATTCGGGCCTTCCGGCGTTTCGATCGGGCAGATGCGGCCGTAGTGCGTCGGGTGAACGTCGCGGACTTCGAAGCCGGCGCGCTCACGGGTGAGACCACCCGGGCCAAGCGCCGAAAGACGACGCTTGTGGGTGACTTCCGACAGCGGATTGGTCTGATCCATGAACTGCGACAGCTGCGACGAGCCGAAGAATTCGCGAACCGCGGCGGCAGCCGGCTTCGCGTTGATCAGGTCCTGCGGCATCACAGTGTCGATATCGACCGACGACATGCGTTCCTTGATCGCGCGTTCCATGCGCAGGAGGCCCAGACGATATTGGTTCTCCATGAGCTCGCCGACCGAGCGGACACGGCGGTTGCCGAGGTGATCGATGTCGTCGATTTCGCCCTTGCCGTCGCGGAGATCCACAAGCGCCTTGGCGACCGCGAGGATGTCCTCGCGGCGAAGCGTGCGCACGGTGTCTTCCGCGTCGAGATCGAGACGCATGTTCATCTTCACGCGGCCGACCGCCGAGAGATCGTAGCGCTCGGAATCGAAGAACAGCGAATGGAACATCGCTTCCGCCGTCTCGAGGATCGGCGGCTCACCCGGGCGCATCACGCGGTAGATATCGAATAAGGCTTCCTCACGAGAGGAGTTCTTGTCGACCGCAAGCGTGTTGCGGACATAAGGCCCGACCGTGACGTGATCGATGTCGAGAACCGGAATCTCGGTGTAGCCGGCTTCGAGCAGGCTCTTGAGAAGCTTCTCGCTGATCTCGTCGCCCGCTTCCGMGTGGATCTCGCCCGACTTCGGGTCGACCAGATCTTCAGCGACATACTGGCCGTAGAGATCCTCGTCCGTCGCGCGCAGGGCCTTCAGGCCCTTGTCGGCGAGCTGACGAGCGGTACGGGCGGTCAACTTCT
>NZ_JBFUKD010000762.1:0-1636 GCF_056401005.1 Microvirga sp. P4_G7
CTATTAGGCCAGATGTTCACGCTAAATTGGGCAGCCTTGATCGCAGTCCCCACGTTTGTTGCAGCAACTCGAGCAAAGACCGAGATTCTTTCAGTTACCGCTGGACCGATGCTTGCTTTTGCGATGGGGCTCTCATTCGCAATGATCTGTGGCCTTCTACTGTATCGTGGCTATCATCACGGCGTTCGTGAATCCGATGAGAATGCGAACGCTTGGACAGCAAAAATCTTACAGCGACATGGGTACGATAATCCAGGCTCGCCGCAATTTGTCCATGCCGATGATCGAGCAGAACGTCATAGGAAGCACGGAATTCGCACTCTCTTCATTGCAGAAACCACGGGCCTGTGCTCATTTCTCTCCTTCATGATTGGCGTCGGCATACTAGTTTTTACGTTGAGCAAGTAAGTTTTCAACGCATTAGGAACGTTCCATGAGTCTCGACAAAGCCCTCGCCGACGCCTTGCGCGCGATCTCGACCGCGACATTGACCACCGTTCTCTTGAAGAAAGGTATCCGTCGCTGCTGGATGCAGGGGCCGATGCCGTATTTCAATGCGAACGAGCGCGTCGTCGGGCGCGCCTTCACTCTGCGCTTCGTGCCTGCGCGTGAAGACCTCGCGACGCCGGAATCCTGGTCGTCGCCGCGCTCGACAAGGGCTGCCATCGAGGACATGCCGGAAGGCTGCATCGCCGTGGTCGATTCCATGGGCGTGTCGGATGCCGGGATCTTCGGCGACATTCTCGCCGCACGCATGAAGATGCGCGGTGTTGCAGCACTGGTGACCGACGGCGTGATGCGCGACGG
This sequence comes from Microvirga sp. P4_G7, assembly GCF_056401005.1. Classification (NCBI taxonomy): domain Bacteria; kingdom Pseudomonadati; phylum Pseudomonadota; class Alphaproteobacteria; order Hyphomicrobiales; family Methylobacteriaceae; genus Microvirga; species Microvirga sp. P4_G7. The sequence goes on from NZ_JBFUKD010000762.1 coordinate 808, forward strand.
CGCGGGTGTCGAGGGTGCGGGTTTGCCGGTCTGGTGCTCCGGCATCGCCGCGCCAGCTTCGGTTGCGGGCCTCACCTTCGTCGGGTGGCAGGAACCCATCGGCTGCGGCGGCGTCGCCGTATTTCCCGACGACGTGATCGTGGCGGACGGTGACGGCGCAGTGGTTATTCCAGCGGCGCTCGTCGAAGAAGTCGCGAAAGCCGGCATCGAGCAGGAAAGGCTCGAATTGTGGATCATGCGCGAGATCGAGAAGGGCGTTCCCCTCCCCGGCCTCTATCCGCCGAACGCCGAGACGAGGGCCCGCTACGAGGCCGAGACCGGAAAATCCTGACGCGGCCTCATGTTCTATTACGCATCGAAAATCGCGTGGTTCTTCGCCACGCCGTCCAACCTGCTCGTCAGCATCATTTTGCTCGGGCTGTTGCTCGCTGTCGCCACGCGCTTGCGAAAGATCGGATTTTCGATTGCACTTCTCGCGACGATTGCGACGATGGCGTTGGGACTTTCGCCCATCGCCAATCATCTCATCCGTCCGCTCGAAGAACGCTTTCCAGCCTTTGCGGATGATGGAAAGCCCGTCGACGGAATCATTCTGCTGGGCGGCGCGGTCGAGGCGCGAGAATCGGCCTCGCGCGGACAGATCGTCGCCAACGAATCGGCGGAGCGTGTTCTCGACACGATCCAGCTCGCGATACGCTACCCGAACGCTCGCATCCTCATTTCGGGGGGCGGCGGAACGGTATTCGGCGACGGTGCCGCGGAAGCCCCCATTATCGCGACGTTTCTGCAAAGCCTGAACATCGATTCAAAGCGGCTCATCATCGAGGAC
>NZ_JBFUKD010000763.1:0-1632 GCF_056401005.1 Microvirga sp. P4_G7
GCTTCGAGGCGGGCCGGACGTCCCTGTACGAGCGCGTGAAGGATTATTGGGGCGCCGCGATCAACGTGAACGTCGGCAAAAACAACTTCGACGAAATGCGATTCGAGTATTATCGCGATGCGTCCGTGCTCCTCGAAGCCTTCAAGGGAGATCGGATCGACTTTCGCTCTGAAAACAGCGCGCGAAATTGGGCGACGGGATATGATTTCCCTGCGCGCCAGCAAGGCCGCGTCGTGCTCGAGGAATTTCCGATGCGCGCCACCGGCGTCATGCAGGCCTTCGTCGTCAATCTGCGTCGGGACAAGTTCAAGGACCCGCGCGTGCGCCGCGCGTTCAATCTCGCATTCGATTTCGAGGACATCAACAAGACGATTTTCTCCGGACAATACGAGCGCATCGCGAGTTATTTCCACGGGCTGGAACTCGCCTCCTCGGGCCTCCCGGAAGGACCGGAACTGGCGATCCTCGAATCCGTCCGCGACAAGATCCCGCCCAAGGTCTTCACCGTCGCGTACAAAAATCCCGTCAACGGTTCTCCGGAAGCGGTGCGCAACAATCTGCGCGAAGCAGACAGCCTGTTGCGCGAAGCCGGGTGGGAGATCAAGGACCGCCGCCGGGTGAACGCCAAAGGCGAGACGCTGAGCGTCGAGCTACTCGGCGACACGCCCAATGACGAGCGCATCTTCCTTCCCTACAAAGCCGCGCTGGAACGCCTTGGGATCGCCGTCAACGTCCGTATCATCGACGACGTGCAATACACCAATCGCGTGCGCGCTTTCGACTTCGACGTCATCTCCGGCATCTGGCCACAATCCCTTTCGCCTGGCAACGAGCAACGGGAGTTCTGGGGATCGCAGGCCGCAGGCCGCCCTGGCTCGCGCAACCAAGCCGGTATCGCCGATGCGGGAGTCGATGCGTTGATCGACAAAGTGATCTTCGCGACAGACCGCACGGACCTCGTCGCAGCGACGAGAGTGCTCGACCGCGTGTTGTTGGCGCACGATTACATGATTCCGCAATGGACCTACCTGAAGCAACGCACGGCACGTTGGAATCGCTTCAGCCACCCCGAGACGATGCCCCGCTACGGAGCCGCCGCATTTCCCACCATCTGGTGGTTCGATCAGGCGAAAGCCGCTCAGACCGGAGGACCGCAATGACGCGCCCTACCCGCAGACATGTCGTCCTCGGCGCCGCGGCAGCGACCGCCCTCGGCTCCATGCCGCAAAGGCTTCTCGCGCAGACGGAGAACAACGAGATCGAGACCTATGGTCTCTCGAGTTTCGGCGACCTCAAATACGGTCCCGACTTCAAGCATTTCGGTTACGTCAATCCAGCCGCCCCGAAGGGGGGCACGCTGTCGATTCAGATCAAGCAGGGCTCAGGGAACCAAAACTTCGATACCTTCAACACGCTCAACATCTATGTTCTGAGGGGCGACGGCGCCGCCGGAATGGGAGCGACGTTCGACAGCCTGATGGCAGGGTCCGGCGACGAGCCGGATTCGCTCTACGGCCTCGTCGCTCATCGCGTCCGTATCTCACAGGACAAGCTCACCTATCGCTTTCTGCTACGGCCGGAAGCACGCTTTCATGATGGCTCGAAACTCACCGCGCGCGATGTTGCGTACTC
>NZ_JBFUKD010000764.1:0-1632 GCF_056401005.1 Microvirga sp. P4_G7
GCGTTCGTGCGCCAGGAGGATCTGAAGCCGCTCGCGCGCGACAGGAGCCGAGGTGCGGCGGTTGAAAAAGCGCATCAGGTTCATGCGGCCCTCCTTCCGAACAGCTTGCCGAACAGGCCCTTTCTGTCCGTGGGAACGATCATCTCGACGGACTCGCCTTTGAGGCGGCGTGCCGCATCGAAATAGGCCCGTCCGGGAGCGCTGATCGGGTTGTTMAGCGTCACGGGCGCGCCGACATTCGAGGCGCGCAGAACTTCTTCACTTTCAGGAATGATCCCGAGGAGCGGGATCGAGAGGATCTCCAGCACATCCTCCACCTTCAGCATTTCTCCGCGCTCGGCGCGGATGGGATCATAGCGGGTCAGCAAAAGATGCTTCTCCATCTTGTCACCGTTTTCCGCCTTCAGCGTCTTGGAATCGAGAAGCCCGATGATGCGGTCGGAGTCACGCACCGAGGATACTTCGGGATTCGTCACGACGACGGCGAGATCGGCATGGCGCATCGCCAGGGTCGCGCCGCGCTCGATTCCGGCAGGACTGTCGCAGATGATCCAGTCGAACTTCTCGCGCAGCTCTTCGAGCACCTTCGCGACACCTTCCTCGGTGAGGGCATCCTTGTCGCGCGTCTGCGAAGCGGGGAGCAGGCTGAGATTGTCGAGTCGCTTGTCCCGGATCAGCGCCTGCGGAAGTTTGGCGTCTCCCTGGACCACGTTGATCRGGTCGAACACGACCCGGCGCTCTGCGCCCATGACCAGATCGAGATTGCGCAGGCCGACGTCGAAATCGATGACGACGACCTTCTCGCCGCTATGCGCCAGTGCAGCGCCGAGGGCGGCGGTCGACGTGGTTTTGCCGACGCCTCCCTTGCCCGAAGTAACGACCAATACTTTGGCCATGGGTTCCCTCTTTCTCTTAGTCTAGAATCTTCAGACTCAACTGATCTCCATCCAATCCGGCTTGGATCGGATGGCCGTGAAACGCTTTGCCGAGATCGTCGGCCGTCTTGTAGAGACCGTCGATCGCAATGAGTTCGGCTTGAAATTTTCTGCAGAAGATGCGGGMCTTCGCGTTGCCGCTGCAGCCCGCGATGGCGCGTCCGCGCAGCGCGCCGTAAATATGGATCGAACCGCCTGCAACGATCTCAGCGCCCGAGGCAACCGATCCGAGAATCGTGACATCGCCTTCGGTATGAAGAATCGATTGTCCGGACCGCAGCGACGTCTCGACCATCAAGGACCGCTCGGGAGCAGGCGGCGGTGGAAGCGCCGGAGCCGCATCGGGAATCTCGATCGGGCCCGCCGGACGTCCGCCATTCACCGGAGGCGGCATGCCGGCATCGAGGAGGCCCGCTTGCGCGCCTTCAATTCCAAGAATCCGAATACCGCGCGCGGTCAACGCATTGAGCAGACTCTTCAGCTCGTCTCTCGACATGCGGATCGCGGCAAGATCCACGATGATGACACGCCCATCGAAGAAGCCGGGCGAGCGTTCGTTCACCGAATCGAACTCTGAGAGCCAATCTTGGAGCGGAGCGTAAGGCGCAAGGACGAGAGCCATGAAAGAACGGCCACGGAAGCGCAAAGAGGGGCGAGGGCGAACTGCGATGGTCACGGGCTGCGAGAATCCTTCGAT
>NZ_JBFUKD010000765.1:0-1628 GCF_056401005.1 Microvirga sp. P4_G7
TCTCCATGGCTCGTGTGACCGTCGAAGATTGCATCGACAAGGTCGATAACCGGTTTGAGCTCGTCTTGCTCGCCAGCCATCGCGCCCGTTTGATTTCCTCAGGTTCTCCGCTGACCATCGACCGCGACCGCGACAAAAATCCTGTCGTTGCGCTCCGCGAGATCGCCGATGAGACCATCGCTCCCGATGATCTCAAGGAACAGCTGATCCATTCCATGCAGAAATACGTGGAAGTCGACGAGCCGGAAGCCGAGACTGTTCCGCTCCTTGGCAACACCGCCGCCGGCAGCGACAACGACGCCGACGTCCAGTTCGACCGCATGAGCGAGGAAGACCTCCTCCGCGGCCTCGAAGGTCTCGTCCCGCCGACCCACAGTGCGGACGACGACGACCGCGAATAGGCTGTCGTTTCCCCATCGCCTCTTGAAAGCCCGGCCCAGCGCCGGGCTTTTTCTTGCGTAATGGCCAGGACTTCCCGATTTCCTTCGGCTTTCAAGGCTGTTCGGCTTGCGGTCGGTGGATATTGCACAATATCCTTTAACCTCAGCCGTTTATCACGACCTGAAAGGAAAGCTCCGCCGCATGATGCGCCAGTACGAACTTGTCGAGAGGGTCAAGCGCTATAACCCCTCGACCGACGAGGCGCTTCTCAACCGCGCTTATGTGTACGCCATGATGGCTCATGGTAGTCAGAAGCGCGCTTCTGGCGACTTGTTCTTCGGCCATCCGCTCGAAGTCGCAGCGATCCTGACAGATCTGAAACTCGACGACGCCACCATCGCTGCCGCCGTTCTCCACGACACGGTTGAGGATACGGAGGCGACACTCGAAGAGATCAACAAGACGTTCGGTCAGCAGATCGGCGACCTCGTCGATGGACTGACGAAGATCAAGCGGCTCGACCTCGTGTCGAAGCAGGCCGCGCAGGGCGAGAATTTCCGCAAGCTCCTGCTCGCCATCGCCAACGACGTGCGCGTGCTTCTGGTCAAACTGGCCGATCGCCTGCACAACATGCGTACCCTCCAGTTCATGCCGACGGAGAAACGCAAGCGCATCGCGGAGGAAACCCTCGACATCTATGCACCGCTCGCGGGCCGCATGGGCATCCAGGAAATGCGTGAGGAGCTGGAAGACCTGGCCTTCCAGAACCTCGATCCTGACGCCTACGAGGCGATCAGCCGGCACCTGCGCGATCTGACGGTGAAGAACGAAAAACTCGTCGAGCAGATCGAGCAGGACCTCACGTCGAAGCTCGAGGCGAAAGGCATTCACGCGGTCGTCAGCGGTCGCCAGAAGCGCCCCTATTCCGTGTGGCGCAAGATGGAGCGCAAGTCGGTCGCGTTCGAGCAATTGTCGGACATCTTCGGCTTTCGCGTCATCGTCGACACGCTCGATGATTGCTATCGCGCGCTGGGCGTCGTGCATATCTCCTGGCCGATGGTGCCCGGGCGCTTCAAGGACTACATCTCGACGCCGAAACAGAACGATTACCGGTCGATCCACACCACCGTGATCGGTCCAGGCCGGCAGCGGGTGGAGCTGCAGATTCGCAGCGCGGAAATGGACGAGGTCGCCGAATTTGGCATCGCCGCCCATGCGCTCTACAAGGAAGGCATTCACGACAACTC
>NZ_JBFUKD010000766.1:0-1627 GCF_056401005.1 Microvirga sp. P4_G7
CAAGCCGAGCGAAGAAGCGTCCATCGACATCCTCAAGGTCGACAATGCGGCCGTGCGGGCGCGGCAGATCGAAAAGCTCCAGCGCCTGCGCGCGGAACGCGATCAATCCGATGTCACGGCGGCGCTCGATGCGCTGTCCCATGGCGCGGAGACGGGTCAAGGCAACCTCCTTGATCTCGCCGTGAAGGCTGCACGCGCCAAGGCGACTGTCGGTGAAATTTCGGCCGCGCTGGAAAAGGTCTGGGGCCGGCACGTCGCTTCCATCAAGGCGATATCGGGTGTCTATAAACGGGAGATGGGCATGGCCTCGCCGATCGTCGCGCACGTGTTGCAACTGGTCGAAGAATTCGAGCGCAACGATGGCCGGCGGCCACGCATTCTCGTCGCCAAGATGGGACAAGACGGACACGATCGCGGTCAGAAGGTGATCGCTTCCGCCTTCGCCGATCTCGGCTTCGATGTCGATATCGGCCCCTTGTTCGCCACCCCCTCGGAGGCCGCACGGCAGGCGATCGAAAACGATGTCCACATCGTCGGCGTGTCGTCGCTCGCCGCCGGACACCTGACCCTCGTGCCGGAACTCAAGGCTGCRCTGATCGCGAATGGGCGCGACGACATCATGATCGTCGTCGGCGGCGTCGTCCCGCCGCAGGATTTCGAAGCTCTCTATGAGGCCGGAGCCTCGGCGATCTTTCCACCGGGAACCGTGATCGCGGATGCCGCCGTGGGGCTGATCGGCGACCTCAACCGCAGGCTGGGATATACGTCGAAGGTYGCAGCCGAGTAACGGGACGTCCCGACTAGGAGTGACCGGCCCGCAATCCCACCGACGCGACGCCCGCGCCGATCAGCAGGCTCCCGCCTACGCGGTTGACGATTCTGATCGTGCGCTCGTTTCGCACGGCGCTTCGCGCGCGGGAGGCCACGAGCGCGTAKCCAATGACGTTCACGAAGGCGAGCGTCAGGAACGTCACCGCGAAAATGCTCACCTGCGGCAGAAACGGCGCTTTCGGATCGAGAAACTGCGGCAGGAAGGCGACGAAGAACGTCAGCCCCTTCGGGTTGAGAGCGGTCACGAGCCAGGCATGGCCGAGCATCTTCATCGCTGAAGCCGCGTCCGTGCGCGGCTTGGYGTCGAGCGAACCGCCGGCTCGCCAAAGTTTGATGCCGAGCCAGACCAGATACGCCGCGCCGAGCCATTTCAGAAGCGTGAAGATCGTCGCCGAGGTGGCAAGGAGCGCACCGAGACCGAGGAGCGAGAAACTCATGGCGGTGAAATCGCCGAGCGCCACGCCGACGGCCATCGGCAACGCCGTACGCCATCCCTGCCCGAGGGCGTAAGACACGACGAGCAGGATCGTCGGCCCGGGAATGACCAGGAGAACCGCGGAAGCGGCGGTGAAGGCGAGCCAAGTCTCGATCGTCATGGTCTTCTCTCGATCGTCATCCAGAACGGGAGCCATTCAGCCATACGTTCTGGAGCATGTCGAGACGGGATCAATTGCCTCGGTCGATGRCTCGCTTGATCACCTGCTGAACATCGGGATTGGAGAGGAACAGATCGTGATTGATGATGCCGCCGCCGAAATCCGAAGCATCGGCAACACGCACGCCGAGCGATTCCAAC
>NZ_JBFUKD010000767.1:0-1624 GCF_056401005.1 Microvirga sp. P4_G7
AACTTGGCGTGGTCGATCGCCGTGCCTGCAGCATCCACCAAGGTGAAGGTCAGAGCGTCCCCATCGATATCGGTGGCATCGAGATCGCCGACCACGACTGGATTGACAGCATCGAACGAATTTTCGTCGATCGTGTTGTCGGACAGCGTGACGACCGTCGGGCCGCTGTTCGCTACGGTGATCGTGACATCCTGATCGAAGGAGAATGCACCGTTCTTCACGCGAACGCTGATCGTATGGTCGCCCTTGGCGAGATCGGCGCCGGCGCTCACCACGATCGTCGACACGCCGGTCGTCGCGTCTTTCACGATCGTGAACAGATCGGTCGCCGTGACTTCGCTTTCGCCGCCCGCGCCGTCGTCCACGACGAAGACGTAGTCGAAGGCTCCCGCTGCTTCATCATCTGCATCGGTCGCGCCGAGGGTCGCGACGAGAGCGCCGTCTGCCGCCGTCGCATMGATGTCTTCTGCCGCTACTGTGATGGCCGAAGGAGCGCTCTCCAATACCGTAAGCTCGAACGGGTCGAGCAACCGGATCGTTTGGTCACTCGAATCCGTCACCTTGAGGTAGAATTCGTAAGTTCCCGCATCCAGCGACTGGCCGGGCCTCAGCACGACGGTGGACACACCGGTCGTCGCGTCTTTCACGATGGAGAACAGGGTACTATCCACCGAATCGCCGTCCACGGTCACGAATTCATAAGTGAAATCGCCTGGCTCCTGATCGGCGGCGTCGGGATCCGTTGCTCCGAGGTTCGCGATGAGAGCTCCCGGTTGCGCGGTCGAGTCGAGCGTTGCTTGTGTGATCTCGATCGCGGAGGGAGCTTCAGCGATATCGGTCACAGCCAGCGTAAAGGTCGTGGCGCCGGTATCATTCACGTCGGCGTCGTTGGTCCAAATGACCTGGATATCCTCGAGGGGCATTTCGAAATCGAGAGCAACGCCATCGCGCAACTTCACGACCATGGCGCCTGCGTCGTCCACGATTTCGAAGATCGCATTCAGTTCATCGTTGAAAAACTCGAACGAATAAGTTGCGCCCACCCCGGGCTCTACCATCGTCAGCGTCGCAACATTCTGTCCTGCGTTGTTTTCGTCCACTGTGTGCGCCGCAATCGTCAAATTCGTAGGCATCGTTCTAATCCCCCCAAAAAGCTCATTCAAAATTGAAACGAGTGGCGAAGATCAGTAATGTTATATTATATAGGATTCAAGACCTTTTTTGCTCCTCGCTGCGATTTTTTATTCGCCCCTGCTTCCGTGAGGTCGCCATCCCCTCTTCGAGTTGTGAACGGTCCGCTTCCACTACCCACCGGTGTGCGCTCAATTCGCCGCTGACCAAGATGGGCAGCCGTGCTAGCCTTCTTGGGGGTTGAAGACGTCGCCGATGCACAGAGGAGTTCGAAGGCATGAGCGAAGGCCTCAAGCCGACGTCCGGTGAAATGCGCCGCACCAACGGCCCCGACGGGAGCCCCCAGCGGCGCCTCGAACCGTTCGTGACGCGGGCGAGGCTTGCCATCCTTTGGGAGCGGGCGTGGCCGCGGATCTGGGTGCCCCTTTCGGTGGTCGCGCTTTTCCTGGCTGCCTCGTGGTTCGGCCTCTGGCTGGCGCTCCCGCCCGTCGGA
>NZ_JBFUKD010000768.1:0-1618 GCF_056401005.1 Microvirga sp. P4_G7
GCGCCAATGTTGAACCACCCGACATCATCACCCATGATGACGACGATGTTTGGCTTCCGTGGTTGCGCCGCAGCTGGTGCTTGTGCCGCCGCGGGCGTTGCCGCCCAAGTCCCGCAGAGCAGCATCGCCCCGCAGGCGAGCGATTCAATGCGTGCAAGTTTCATTGGTCGGTCTCCTCGGTGGCTGGGGATCGGGCAGAATTGGTGGCTGGGATCGGGCAGAATTGATTTCGCTCCCAAACGTTGCCATTCAACTCACCAAAAGAGTTAGGGTGGTTGCCAGGGAGGCTCGCTGATGTCCCCTAAGGAGTGACCTGACCCAACGCGCAAATGACCTTAGCGCGAGAACCTGCGCTCCTCACGACCGCACTGAAACGGCGGACTAACGGCATTCAATCGAGGAAGCGACACGCGACCGGCGGAGCGGCGAGAGCCATTCGTTTATGGATCTACGCCCTGATATAACTTCGAGCGAAATTCTCGTGGTGCACGGCCGGTCGCCTTCCGGAACGCGCGAGCAAAATTGGCGGGAGAGGAATAGCCCATCTCCGCAGAAACACGGGTGATCGATCCATTCGCATGCCGTAGCAGCTCGGTGGCTCGCTGAATCCTAGCCGTATTCGCCAAGTTGCGAAAATCCGTGCCTGCACGATTGAGCTCACGTTGCAGTGTTCGGACACTGGTGTCCATCGACTGCGCCGCGCCCTCGATGGACACGTTGCCGGTGAGAACCTGGGCGCGGATCTGCTCGAGGACGACGCCGAGCAGGTGTCTTGGAGCCCCACCGCGCCGATCTCGCGCTAAATCCTCGATCGTTACAATCGGCCGTGAAACGTGCCTTGGACGAGCGGAAAGATGATGGCGTTCCATGACAATGGTTACCGCGGACGCATTGAACAGGACCGGGCATTGGAACACCTCTTCGAAGAACTCGGCCTGATGCGACTTACCCATATTGAGTTCAACGCGAAGCGGACGCCACGCAAGCGGCAGATAAGCCCTCGAGACACTCAGCAACACGCCGGCCGCAGCGCAGGCGATAATGTCGTAGCCAGTGCGGCCGGCCAGTGCGAAGCCATAGCTGAATCGCACCTCCTCGCCGACGATTGCGACCGACATCCTGTCGCCCGTGCTATGGTAACAAAGGGCTGCAATGCTGCGTTCAATGGATTGACCGAGGGTGTCGGCTCCAAGGACATAGTGCCCGAAACTTCCATAATGGGCGACGTTCATCATAGGGGCCAACACGACGCCGAGGTTGGGCTCGCCTGCCGCTCTGGCGGCGGCCTCTAGGAGAGCGACGACCGCCGCGTGCGGAATGAAGCAAGTCCGGTCCTCGATGAGTTCAAGATCGAAACCGRCAGCGCGGTTGGCCCGTAGCAGCGCCCTTTCCCCCATTTCATGACGCAGGAAAGCCGGCAAACCATGCAGTATGTGGTTTGAGATGACCGGGATGTCAGCCATGTGCGGGAAGCTCCGGGAAAACTCAATGGATGTTGGCGCAAAATGAGTGGCCTGGAAATTCGTTTGCTGCTTTGCAGTATAAATGCAGCGAAAAACCAGGAAACTTGTTTCTGCCTGGTGGCCAAACTTCGAATAGCTGCAGGAATGTTTGGTGG